>JBBSDY010000180.1:0-7197 GCA_038240245.1 Polyangiales bacterium | reverse complement strand
GCGCGCAGAGGAGAAGTTCGTCGACCAGATCTTCGGCCCCGACACCATCGGCGGTGCCGAGGTAGGTGAGAATGGCGCGATCTCCCTCGTGGTTCAGGTGGGTGCTGAGGCCGGTCTTGATGCGCGGGTTGTCACGCACGTGGCGAAGGTCGACACCAATGTTGGTGAGCTTGGCGCGCAGAAAAGACCCGAGCACATCGGCCCCCACGCAACCCACCAGGCCCGCCTGACCTCCGAGCTTGCAGAATTGAGAGGCAAAGATATTGGCAGAGCCACCCACCTCGAGGATGTAGTCGTCGAGCAGGGTTTCGACCTGCCCGAAGCGCGGCAGCTGCCGACCCCGCACGATCAGATCGGCGGTCATGTCGGAAACGCTGAGCACGTCGAGAAGTGGTTGCACCTAGAATCAGTATACGCGACCCCCCAAGACCGCGCCCCTACGGCGTTTGTAGAAGCCGGGGCCAACAATTGTATTTTCGTACCGGGCCGCTTGTGGATACGATGCCCGATCCGGGAGGTGCGACGACGTGCTGACATACATATTCCCCGTCTTGATCGTGGTGGGTTTCGCTTTCTATTACCTGAACATCTACAAGAAGGGGAAGGCGGCTGGCGGCGGCTTCATGGCCGGCGTTCAAGCGAACCATCAAGAGAAGTGGAAAGATCAGCTCGAGCCCGGCGAGCAGCTTCGCACGTGGGGTACCGGCATGCTCTTTCGTCCGTGGTGGCAATACGAGCTCGGCCGTCAGATGCCCATCCTGCGGCTGATTTGGCCCGTGAAGAGCTACCAGCTCGTCATCACCGATCGCGGGCGGCTGCTCATGGCGAGATATTCGGCCATTGGCACCCTCACCGACAAGCAGGGCTTTCCGAAGGACGCCGTCACACTCGCCGAGGTTCTCGAAGAGAAACAAGGGCTCGCCACGAAGCTGAACCCGCTGGTGCCCAAGGACTACAAGACTTTCTCGGGCGTGCTCAACCTGCCCACCGGTCCACTCAAGCTTTGCGGCGTGCCGGGAAATTTCGCCGACGAGATGCAGGGAAAGGGTGCGTCGCCCGGCGCGGCTACGGCCTGACGCCGGCGCCAGTCACCCGCTCCAGAAATTCTTGCACCCGCGCGGCAACCGCCGCTCGGTCCAAGTCGACGCTCACGATGTGGCCCGATCTCGGCATGACCGCGATCTCGACGTCGGTGGTGCCGAGAGCACGCGCAAATCGATCGGCGTTGCCAATCGGACATACTCGATCGAGCCGCCCGTGGATGACGAGCGCGGGGCACTTGACGGCAGAGAGCTCGGCGCGCACCAGCCGGCCCGCGCGCAGCACCTGGACGGCGCTGCGCGCCGGGTTGACGTCATAGGTCAGGTGCCTCTTCTTGACGTGCGGATCGCGGATATCGGCGCCCGATTTCGGCAAATAAAATTCATTGCCGAACGGCTTGATCAGATCGCAAAACGCAAGCCCCAGGCCAGGCGACGGGTACCGTAGCCACACCGCGTTCGACATTGCGATGAGCCCCGCGACGCGCTCCGGATGAACCGCGGCGAGGTGGGCGGCGAGCAATGCGCCCAGGGATAGACCCGCCACCACCACACGCGTGCCGGCGCGCTCTTGCAAGTCGAAGAGGGCGTCGGTGGCCGTCTTGACCCAGTCCGTCCAGCCCACGTTCATGAGCTCGCGCGCATCGGAGCCGTGCCCGGCAAGGCGAGGTGCACGGGCCATGAGATGCAGTCGCGTCGCAGCGTCGGTCACCGTGCGAACCTCGTTGGGCGTCCCCGCGAATCCGTGGAGCGCGAGCACGGCACCTCGACCGGGCTCGCCGTCGACCGAGATGGCCGAGGGATCGCCCTCACCCACGAGGCGACCCGAGTACGGCCCGTCGAGGGTCACGTATTTGCGGGTAAGGGCTGCGCGCAGGCGTCGGAGCATCATCGCACGGCGTCGGCGATGGCCCCGGGAACATTGGTGATGATCGCGTCGACGCCCAGCCCGGCGAGGCGCTGCGCCTCGGCCACGTCGTTCACCGTCCACACGTTGACGAGCTTGCCACGGCTACGCCACTTCCGATAGCGGCCTTCGTCGACGAGGGTTCGCTCGGGGTGCACGGCGTCGGCGCCGAGAGGCACCGCCATCCAACCGGATCGCAACCACCTCTGGTCGGGTGCGAAGAGACAGCCACGTGGGGCGGCGGGCAAGAGCCATGCAAGATATCCGATCATCACGGGATCGAACGACGAGACGATGACATCGGCGACGCGCGCGCCGAGAGCCGTGAGCACGCGCGCGGTTTCGCGTACTACGTGGCGCCGACTGGGAACATCGCGCTTCATCTCCACGTTGACCTTGAGCTTGCGATCGCGGGCGAAGTCGAGAACCGTGGTCAGCAGGGGCACGGGCTGACCTTCGCCCACGTCGGTGCGCGAAAGATCGACACGATCGAGATCGGCGATCTTGCGCTCGTCGCGTCCAGCCGTAAGCCTCGTCAGGGTTGCATCGTGGCAGACCACCAGCTCCCCGGTTCGACAGAGGCGAACGTCGAGCTCCACGCCGTCGGCGCCGGACCGTGCCGCCAACTCGAACGCGGCCATCGTATTCTCGGGGGCAGCTCCCCGGACGCCCCGGTGACCGAAGACGTAAGGCGGGGCGCCTTCCGGTCGGCGGAAGCTTGTGGCGTTCATCCGTCGACATGTCTAGCGTATCGCAAGCCGCCGTGCCTTTCCTTCCGCCGAGCGCCACTCTCGACACGCGCCGGCTGATCGCCACCCGCGCGCTGCGTGGCTTCGCGGATGGTCTGGTGAGCGTGCTGCTGGCCAGCCATCTTTCGGCGATGGACTTCACGCCGATCGAGATCGGCGCCATCGTCACCGGCACGCTCGTCGGCTCCGCAGCCCTCACCCTTGTCGTGGGACTCTTTGCGAATCGCCTGAGCCGCCGCCGCCTTCTCCTTTCCGCTTCGGCGGCCATGCTCGCCACGGGCCTCTGCTTCTTCGAGATCACGTCGTTCTGGCCGCTTCTGGTGGTCGCCGTGCTCGGGACGCTCAACCCTTCATCGGGCGACGTGAGCGTGTTTCTTCCCACCGAGCAGGCAGTCTTGAGCGAGACCGTCGAAGGTACCGATCTGACGGCCACGTTTGCGCGCTACAACCTGGTCGCCAACCTCGCCGGCGCATTCGGCGCGCTGGCGAGCGGCATGCGCAAGGGCTTCGCGTTCTCGTGGGGAACCGATCACGGCGCGTACCGCTGGGGCTTTCTCGTGTACGCAGCCGTCGCCGTGGTGGCCTGGATGCTCTACCGGGGTCTATCCCCTTCCGTGGAGCGCCAGGCGACCTCCGCCCGGGCGCCCCTCGCCAAGTCGCGCAGCATCGTCGTGCGACTGTCGCTGCTCTTTAGCCTGGATTCGATGGGCGGGGGCTTCGTCATTCAAACACTTCTGGCCCTTTGGCTCTTTCGTCGGTTCGGCTTCTCGATCGGCACGACGAGCGTCGTCTTCTTCGCCATGAATCTCCTGGCCGCGCTGTCGCAGCTACTCTCGGCGCCGCTCGCCGCGCGCATCGGTCTCATCAGGACGATGGTCTACACGCACCTTCCGGCCAACGTGTTTCTCGTCGCCGCCGCGTTCATGCCCAGCGCTCCCTGGGCCATTGCGTTCTTGCTCCTCAGGATGAGCCTGTCGCAGATGGATGTCCCGGCGAGGCAGTCCTACGTGATGTCGGTGGTTGCGCCCGAAGAACGCTCGGCAGCCGCCAGCGTGACCAACGTGCCGCGCAGCCTCGCCGCAGCGACGACGCCGCTGCTCGCCGGGGCGATGCTCGCTCACACGACGTTCGGGTGGCCGCTGGTGTGTGGTGGCCTGGCCAAGATCCTCTACGACATCCTGCTTCTGCGTCAGTTTCGGCAGCAGACGGGCCAAACGCGCTTATCTGCCCCAAAAAGGTGCTAGTAGGGCTACGCGATGCCCATTCTCACCGCCCACGCCATCAGCAAGGCCTATGGCCTGCGTCCGCTCTTCGACCAGGCAACCTTCACCATCCGTCGGGGAGAAAAGGTGGCGCTGCTCGGTCCCAACGGCACCGGCAAATCGACGTTGCTGCGGGTTCTGGCCGGTCTCGAGCCCCTCGACACGGGCAGCATCGATCGCCGCCGCGATGCTTCTATTCTGTACCTGCCCCAGGAGCCCCAGCTCGACGCCTCGCGTACACCCCGAGAAATCGCACGCGAGGGTCTGGCGCTCTGGCTCGCCGCCAAAGAACGGTACGACGAGGTGTCGCGGCGCATCGGCGAAGGTGAGGTCGCCGATGCCCTGTTGACCGAGCAGGCGTCGCTGGCCGAGGACGTCGAGCGCCTCGGTGGATGGTCGCGCGATCACGAGGTGGACGAGGTGCTCCGGCATCTGGGCGTGCACGACGTCGAACGGCCCGTCGGCACGATGAGCGGCGGCGAGAAGCGGCGGGTGGCTCTCGCGCGCATCCTCATCGCCAAGCCGGATCTGGCCATCTTCGACGAGCCCACCAACCATCTCGATGCCAATACCATCACCTGGCTCGAGGAGTTCCTGGTGAACGATTTTCCCGGTGCGGTGCTGCTCGTCACGCACGACCGCTACCTGCTCGACAAGGTTGCCTCGCGGGTTTTCGACCTCGAGGATGGCCGCATCGCCGAGTACACCAAGCGCAACCACAACGTCGGCGCCTTCGAGGACTTCCTCGAGCAAAAAGCCGAGCGCTACGCCCACGCCGAGCGCGTCGAGTCGAATCGCCAGAACTACCTCCGCAAAGAGATCGAGTGGCTCCGGCGCGGTCCGAAGGCGCGATCGACCAAGCAAAAGGCGCGCATCCAGCGCGCGGAGACCGCCATCGGCGCCGATGGACTGCGCGTGCGCGGCGAGGTCGAGCTTTCGGGTCTCGAGGCGGGCTCTTCGCGCCTCGGAGGGACGATCCTCGAGGTGCTCGACCTGAGCCTCGATCTCGGAGGTCGACGCCTCATCGACGATCTGACCTTGCGCCTGGTGAAGGGCGATCGCGTCGGTATCGTCGGCCCGAACGGTGCCGGCAAGACCACGCTTTTGCGCCTGGTGACCGGCGAGATCGCACCGACGTCGGGCAAAGTGGTGCGCGGCGTGCAGACCAAATTCGCGTACTTCGACCAGGCGCGCACGACGTTGCGCGACGACTGGACGGTGCTCGACAACGTCTCGGAGCGCGAGCACACCGACAAGACCGGAGCGGGCGTCGTTACCATTGGCGATCGCGTGATGGAGATGCGCAGCTACCTCGCGCTCTTTCTTTTCGAAGGAGCCGCATTGCGTCGCAAGGTGTCGGCGCTGTCCGGCGGTGAGCGAGCGCGGGTGGCCCTCGCGCTCGCGCTCAAGACCGGAGCGAACGTGCTGCTCCTCGATGAGCCGACCAACGATCTCGACATCGCAACGCTGGGCTCGCTCGCCGAGCTCATCGAGGGGTGGCCGGGCTGCGTTCTGGTGGTCTCGCACGATCGCTTCTTTCTCGATCGCGTGGTGACCTCGATCCTCGCCTTCGAGGAAAACGGAAAGGTGCGAGCGTATGCGGGCAACTGGGACAACTACCGCGAGCAGAAGCGCGGCGCAGAGAAGGCGGCGAAAGCCCTCACCCGGGGGGGCGCCGGAGCTCGGCAACCAGATCTTCGAGCCGGTCGTAGCTGAGCCCTGCGCCGCGGGACATGTGCCCGGCCGAAGGGCGTATCCCTAGAGCACTACTTCGGTCGCCACAGTACGCTCCTCTGTCACCACGGAAGGTTTGGGGTCCTTGCAAGCAGGATGGGTCAGGCGCCTTGGGGCTTTCATCCGGCTCGGACGGCCAGTTTTCCTGGTCGGTGGCCTCGCGCCCTACGCGCTCGGTGCGGCCATCGCGAATTACCGTGGGCACTCCATCGACTGGACACGTTTTTCGGTGGGCCAGGTCGCAATCACTGCCACCCAGCTGATGACCCACTATTCGAACGACTACTTCGACGTCCAGGCCGACCGTGCCAACCCAACGCCGACCAGGTGGTCGGGCGGCAGCCGCGTTCTTCCGAATGGCGAGCTACCGGCATGGATCGCCCTTGCCGCGGCGATAGGTCTCGCGACGATTGCGGTGGTCGCCACGATCGTGCTCCAAACCAGCTTGTCGGCGGGACCGATATCGACCGGCCTCCTTGCTCTCGCGCTGCTGCTCTCGTGGGAGTACAGCGCCCCTCCGCTGCACCTGCATTCCCGAGGCGCGGGGGAATTCGTCGCCACGGTGATCGTTGCGTTCCTCGTTCCCCTCATCGGATTTTCGATTCAAACGGGAAGGGTCGAAGCGCTCGTGTTCGTGTCCGCGGCGCCGCTTGGATGCCTCCAGTTTGCGATGCTCCTGGCCGTGGAATTCCCCGACGCAGTGGGCGACGCGGCGGTCGGCAAGCGTACGCTCGTGGTGCGCTACGGGTCCCGCGCGACTGCGTTCTATCTCGTGGCTCTTGCTCTTGCGTACCTCCTCTTGCCGGTGTTGACGCGACTCGGGCTTCCCACCCCGGTGGCACTCGCGGCCGGGGTGCTCGCTCCGCTCGCTGCATGGCTCGGGGCGTGCGTCCTCAAGGCCGATGATCGTCAGCCCGGGTATTGGAACCGCCTCGCCTTCGGGAGCGTTGCTCTCGTGACCCTCTCGACGTTGCTCGAATTGGGGTCCTATGTTGCGATTTCGAGCTGGGATCGCGGACCATGGGGGTGACACCCGGCAAATGGCGATGAATACGGCTCACTTTGCATCGTGCAAGCTCCGAAAACCCGCCAGGATCGCGGCCTCGTCGCCAACCACGGTGCACGCAACGCCGAGATGTCGGGCCGCCCTCTCATAGAGCGCACAGAGCCCTTCGGCGCCGACGATGACCAGCTCGCCGGCGGCCTCGTAGCGGCGGGTCATGACCACGAGCTCGTGACCGATCAAGAGACCGGAGAGGTAGCTCGGAGCGAGCTCGGGCTCGAGGTCACCGAGAAGCCAGCGCGCCCGGATTCGGAAGATCTCTTCGATGAGGTCGCCACCCTTTCGCGATTGACCCACGCCGCGCGCGAAAGCGCCGTCGTCCCAGCGCGTGGTCGCGGGTAGACCGCGGCACACGATGCTCTTGTCCACGAGCCAGGCGTAGAGCTCGCCGGTCATCATGGTGCTGAAGGTTCGAAGGCGCGCGCGATCCGACGTGCGATCG
>JBBSDY010000179.1:0-7271 GCA_038240245.1 Polyangiales bacterium | reverse complement strand
GATCCCAACTCGCTCAAGATGTGCGCCATCGGCGGCAACGTCGCCGAGAATGCCGGCGGTCCGCGCGCCTTCAAATACGGCGTCACCCGCGACTACGTGCTCGGGCTCGAAGCCATCTTGATGGGCGGCACGCGCCTTCGCACCGGCAAACGCACCGTCAAGGGCGTCACCGGCTACGACGTGACCGCTCTTCTTACCGGAAGCGAAGGCACGCTCGCCGTCTTCAGCGAGGTCACGTTGCGCCTGGTGTCCAAGCCGCCCGAGGTCGCCACGCTGCTCGCTCTCTTTGCCAACGTGCGCGCCGCCGCCGAGACGGTCTCGGCCATCGTCGCGCGCGGGCTCGTACCGCGCTGCCTGGAGATGCTCGACAGCGGCACACTCGCCGCCGTGCGCGCGCGCGGTGTGGGGATCGACGAGCGCGCCGGCGCACTCTTGCTCATCGAGGTCGACGGCGACGCGCACGCCTGCGAAGAGGGCGTCGAGCGCATCGGTGAAGTCTGCATGGACGGTCAAGCCATCGACGTCCTGGTCGCTCAAGACGCCTCCCAGCGCGGCCGCCTCTGGGCCGCACGCCGCGAGATGTCGCCCGCCGTGCGCGCGCTTTCACGCCATAAGATCTCCGAGGACATCGTCGTCCCCCGCGAGTGCATGGCCGATCTTCTCGACCAGGTCGATCGCACCACCGAATCGGCGGGCATTCGCACGGTCACCTACGGGCACGCGGGCGACGGGAACCTCCACGTCAACTTCCTCTGGGACGATCCGGCCGAGGTCCCCAAGGTCGAGCGCTGCGTCGAGCAGCTCTTTCGCGACGTGATCGCGATGCGCGGCACGCTCTCGGGTGAACACGGCATCGGCATCCTCAAGGCTCCCTATCTTCCGCTCGAGCAGTCCGACGCGCTCATCGATCTGCAGATGCGCATCAAGGGCGTCTTCGATCCCAAGGGTCTGCTCAACCCGGGCAAGATCTTCCCCACCTCGGGGCATCGAGCTTGTTAGATCGCGCGCCGACATGATCGTGCTCGGTATCGATCCCGGCACGCGACACCTCGGCTGGGGCGTCGTTCGCCGCGATGGTACGCGACCTTCGCACGTGGCCCACGGGGTCATCGACACCGACGAGAAGGCGAGCATTGCGATTCGCCTCTGTCAGATCGAGCGCGAGCTCGATGAGGTCGTCGCCAAGTACCAGCCGACGGCGTCGAGCGTCGAGGCGCTCTTCTTCGCCAAGGATGCTACGGCGGCATCCAAGCTCGGTCATGCGCGCGGCGTCGTGCTGCTCGTTCTTGCACGCGCGGGCCTGCCCATCGCCGAGTACGAGCCGACCCGTGTGAAAAAGGCCATTACCGGCCACGGCCGCGCCGACAAGCAGCAGATGGCTCGCATGATCGCGGTGATCCTTCGACTCCCCGCGCCACCGCGCTCCGACGCCGCCGACGCCCTGGCGATCGCGCTGGCGCACGTTCATGCTGCGCCCATGGAAGCCCACCTTGCCCGCGCGCGGGAGATTTCGGCCAGAAGGGGGCCGTAGCCCCCAGCTCGGCTTTCCCTTTTCTTGCCCCGCTCCCTCCCGGATTGCAACTTTCACATCGGCTGGCACATTCGTTCGTCTAACAACTGAGCAGCCATTCGGCCCTCCCAGAGACCCCAGATCCCATGCGACCGTCCGTTTTCGCCGCTGCCTTGCTCGTCTCCGCCTGCTTGCTCGCGCCTGGTGCTCGCCTTCACGCCGATCCCGCGCCGCCAGCGTCGGGTCCCAGCGCGACCGACATCGCCATCCGCGTGCAGGCCTTCTACGACCAGACCAAGACATTCCAGGCCGACTTCAAGCAAGAGTACCTCATCAAGATCCACCCCGACGTGCCGCGAAAGTCGCAAGGGCGGGTCATCTTCGAGAAACCCGGCAAGATGAGCTGGACCTACGACCAGCCCAACGGCAACCGCGTCGTTTCGGACGGCAAGATTCTGAAAGTCTACGAGAGCGAGAACCAGCAGATGTTCGAGCAGCCCGTCGACAAGTCGCAATATCCGGCGGCGCTGTCGTTTCTTTTGGGGCAGGGCTCGATCATGGGCTCCTTCACGCTGCGGGTGCTCGATCCCACCGTCAAGAAGTTCGAGAACGGCTGGGTGCTCGAAGGCACGCCCAAAGATCCGACGCCCGCCTACCAGAAGGTGCTGCTCTACGTCGACTCCGCAACCGCGCAAGTTCGCCGCGTGCTCATCCTCGACGCCCAGGGCAATCGCAACCGTTTCGAGTTCAACAATCCGATCGTGAACACACCCGTCGCGCAAGGCGAGTTCTCGTTTTCCCCGCCCGCCGGCACACAAGTCGTGAAGCCTTAGCACTCGTGCAACTGGTCTAGCCGACCGCAAGGCGTCGCACGACTCGATCCACCGCCTGTCGGAATCCCTCGACTTGCGGCAAGAGACTCACCACCAAGAATCCGTCGCGGTCGAAGTCGAAAAAATATCCGGGGTGCACGATGACGTTCTCCTCGCGAATGAGGAGCTCGACCCAGCCGTCCTCGTCGTGGAAGCGCGGTACCTCGAGCACGGCATACCAACCGCCCGAGCACGGCAGCCTTCGCACCGGCGCACTTGGCCCAAGGTCGGCGATCGCTGCATCGAGCGAGACGAGATTGCTACGCAACCTTCGACACACGGCACGCTGAACCGCCGGCTGCTTTTCGAGAAGGGCCGGGAGCGCCAGCTGGATTGGCGTCGCGACCGAAAGGTAGGTGTCGGCGATAAGCTCGAGCCTCGAGATCGCCTCGCCAACCTGCTCGTCTGGGCCAGAAACGACGGTCCAGCCCAGCTTACACTGCGGGAGAAGCATCACCTTCGAAAGGCCGCTCAGCACGAAGGTAAGCGGCCCCCGTTCGACCTCGACAAAGCTGGGAAGTGCATCCCCGCAAGGCGTTTCGAAGGCGTAGTCGCCGAACACCTCGTCGACGATGAGCGCCAGGTTGTGCTCCCTGGCCAGCGCGCAAAGCTCCAACGCCTCATCGCGCCGAACGAACGTGCCGGTGGGGTTGTTGGGGTGAACGAGAACGATGGCTCGCGTTCGAGCGTCGACCGAACGACGCAGCTCGCCCATGTCGATGCAAAAGCCCGCATCGCGTTGCAACGGGTAGGTGACAAGCCGCACCCTTTGGCTTGCCGCGATCCAGCTAAATAGAGGGTAGCTCGGGCGGGGAATGAGAACCGCATCGTCGGCGTCCGCCAGAACGCTGAAGATCCAGCCGTACGCTTCACTCGTGCTCGCCGAGAGGACAACCCGTTCGGGATCGACAGCAATACCGCGCGCTTGGTAGTACCCAGCCACGGCGCGCCTGGCCTCGGGATGACCTCGGGGTGCGGGCTCGTAGACGGCGCCCCGTGGATGGCCGAGCTCGGCAACCAGGGGCTCGAGGGCGACGATTCCAGCCCTCGTCGGGTTCGACTCGGTCAGGTCGAACAAATCGCGTCCCTGGGCCCTCGCCTGGTCGATGGCGCGGGTCAGCCGATTTTCGGTGCGATCCCACGAAGTACGGGCGCTGAACATCCCGGGCGAGTGTACCCTTTGCGCCAGGGCGAAAGGTCGGCTACGAGCTGTCCATGTCGATCCACCGACCCAAACGAGCTTCGTCCCGTAAAGAGAGTGCCACCGCCCGCGGAGCAGGTGCCTCCGGGCCCCCCAAGCCGCCGAAGTGGAAGGAGGCCGTTGGCGAGCAGCCAGACGGGGCCTTCGCGAGCTATGCCACGGCCTCGACGTTCGAGAAGGACGCCCTCGTCGCCCACAACAAGTTCGGCAAGGGCATCGTGCTCGAGGTGGACGGCAACAAGATTCAGATCCTCTTCGAGGAAGGGATCCGAAAGCTCTTGCACGGGACTCCCAGCTAAAAGACCTGTTGCGGCCTGGCGGCGGCGCTACAGCTCGACGAGATCGCGGGTGATGTTCTTCTGGTGCGACTCGAGGGTGCCGCCACCGATCTCGAGCAGCTTCGCGTCGCGCAGAAAGCGCTCGACCTTGAACTCGTCGCAATAGCCCCATCCGCCCAACACCTGCATGGCGTTGTCGGCGACCTCTTTGCCCACGGGCGCGGCGAACAGCTTGGCGGCGTCGGAGCCGAGACGGTTCTTGTGGTCGTGGCGAATGGTGCGCGCCACGTTGTAGATGAGCGCACGCGCCGCCTCGGTCTTGGCATAGCTTTCAC
The DNA here is from genome assembly GCA_038240245.1 of Polyangiales bacterium. Classification (GTDB taxonomy): domain Bacteria; phylum Myxococcota_A; class Polyangia; order Polyangiales; family Polyangiaceae; genus DASWDH01. Next base: position 3,075 of record JBBSDY010000179.1, on the reverse strand, counting down.
CGACGTAGCGCTGGATCTGACCGAACTCGGCGAGCGGGCGCCCGAAGGCGGTGCGCTCCTTGGCGTAGGTCACCATGATCTCGAGGCAGCGGTCAGCGATGCCGAGGCTCATCGCGGCAAGCGTGATGCGCTCGAGCTCGAGGTTGCGCATCATGTGCAAGACGCCCTGGCCCTCGCCACCCAGGAGATTTTCGGCAGGCACCTGGCAGCCGTCCATCACGATTTCGCCCATCGTGCTTGCTCGCATGCCCATCTTGTGGGTGGGGCCGCTCGTCGAAAGCCCCTCGAACGATCGCTCGAGCACGAACGACGTGATGCGGCCATCGAGCTTGGCATAGACGAGAAAGATGTCGGCGTCGGGCGCGTTGGTGATGAGCGCCTTGCGGCCGGTGAGCACGTAGCCGCCGCGATCTTTTTTGGCCACCGTCTTCATGCCGATGACATCGGTGCCGCCGCTCGGCTCGGTCATGCCCATCGCGCCCACCCATTCGCCCGAGATGACCCTGGACAGGTAGCGACCGCGCTGCTCGGCGTTGGACGTGTAGTAGAAATTGTTCACGAAGAGCATCGCGTGGGCCAGGTAAGCCAGGGTAAACCCCGGATCGGAGCGACTCATCTCGTGGTGCGTGATGACCGCGCCCACCGCGTCCATGCCCGAGCCACCGTCGTCGGCGCCAACGGTGATGCCGAGCAAGCCCAGCTTGCCGCACTCCTCGAAGAGGGCGCGGTTGAGAGCGCCCGAGCGATCGTGCTCGTCGGCCTGCGGCTCGATGGCCTGGCGCGTGAAATCGCGCACCGTCTCACGAAGGAGATGGTGCTCCTCGGTCGGATTGCAGAGATCCGGTTCGAACGCGAGCGTGGTGCTCATCGCAAGAGAGGGGTCATCGAGCTAGCTCGCGCTGGCCAACTTCTTGCGAGCTTGAGATGGCGCACCTTCGGTGGTCGCCTTGCTTTGGGCGGCCTTCTTGTCCTTGAAGAGCTTGTAGCGAATCGCGTCGACCAGGGCCTGGTACGAGGCATCGAGGATGTTGTCGGAGACGCCCACCGTGCCCCAGCGGCTGGTCGCGTCGGCGTTTTCGAGCAGGACCCGCACCTTGGTCGCCGTTCCGTGCTCGCCGCCGAGCACCCGCACCTTGTAGTCGACGAGCTGAAATTCCTTGAGCTGCGGATAAAACTTCTCGAGAGCCTTGCGCAGGGCAACGTCGAGCGCATTGACCGGACCGTTGCCGAGCGCCGCGGTGTGCTCGATGCGACCGTCGACCTCGATCTGGACGGTGGCCTCGGTGACGGGCTGGTTGGTGTCGCTGCGTTTCTCGGAGATGACCCGAAAGCCGAGCAGCCGAAAGCCTTCGTGCTGCTGCTTTTCGGCCGCGTCTTGCATGAGCAGCTCGAACGAAGCCTCCGCGCCTTCGAACTCGAAGCCGCGCGACTCGAGCTCTTTCAGGCGGTCGAGGATCTCTTTGGTCTTGGGATCTTTGGAGTCGAGGTCGACGCCCCACTCTTTGGCCTTGTAAAGAACGTTGGAACGACCCGAGAGATCGGACACCAAAACACGCCGTCGATTGCCCACGAGCGCCGGATCGACGTGCTCGTAGGTGCGTGGGTTTTTGACCACCGCCGAGACATGGACGCCGCCCTTGTGGGCGAAGGCCGAGTCGCCCACGTAGGCCTGGCGCTTGTTGGGGGGCTGGTTCAAAAGCTCGAACATGAGCCGCGACGTGCTCTTCAGGTGAGCAAGCTGAACCTTGGGGATGCACTGGTAGCCCAGCTTGAGCTGCAGGTTGGGGATGATCGAGACCAGGTTGGCATTGCCACAACGCTCGCCGAAGCCGTTGACGGTTCCCTGAACGTGGCGCACGCCCTCTTCGACGGCGGCAATGGTGTTGGCCACTGCGACCTCGCTGTCGTTGTGTGCGTGGATGCCGAACGCGGCGCCGGGAAGCGCTTTTTTCACGGCCATCATCACCGAGCGCACCTGGTTCGGCATCGTGCCGCCGTTGGTGTCGCAGAGCACGAGCACGTCGGCTCCGCCTTGTAGCGCGCTCTTCAGCGTGGTCATGGCATAGTCGGGGTTGTCGGCGTAGCCATCGAAGAAGTGCTCGGCGTCGTAGACGACCTCGTCGAAGTTCTTCTTCAAGAACTGGACGGTGTCGAAGATGATCTCGGCGTTTTCTTCGAGCGAGATGCCGAGCGCCTCTTTGACGTGCAGCGTCCAGCTCTTGCCGAAGATGCACGCGACGGCAGTGCCGGCGTCGAGCAGCGCCTTCAGCATGGGGTCTTTGGCCGCAACCACGCCGGCGCGACGGGTCGATCCGAACGCCGTGTACTTGGCCTGCGAGAGCTTTTCTTTGCGGGCGGCCTCGAAGAACGCCCCGTCGCGCGGGTTGGAACCGGGCCAACCACCTTCGATGTACGCGACGCCGAGCTCATCGAGAGCGTGCCCAATGCGCAGCTTGTCCTCGACCGAAAAGCTGACGTCCTCGCCCTGCGTACCGTCGCGGAGCGTCGTGTCGTAGATCTTGATGCGCTTGTCGTCCAAAGGATGCCTCGGGCCGGTTTCTAGCCCAGAAGCTTGGCTAGAAAATTGGGATGCAAATTGTAGCCCAAAAACCCCGAAACGCCGAGGGCGAACCCAAAAGCCGCGAAAACGATGCCGATCGCCAGCAGCCAGCGCTTCTGGGTGAGGGCGGTGACGCCAAAAAGGGCGATGCTCAGCGACAGGCCGGCCTCGGCCATGTCGAACTGGTCGTCGTGGAAGTTGAGCCGGTCGTACTGCTTCTGGAAGTCCTCGGCTGATTCTTTGATCTTCTGCTTCTCACCGTCGAACTGCTTGGCCTTGCCGGTGTATTCGGTGATCTTTCGATCGAGCAGGGCGCGAGCGTCGGGCGACAGACCGGGCATCGTGTCGCGCTGAATGGTGATCTGGTCGACCATGCCTTCGGCAAAGTGCTGCTTGGTGCTCTTGGCCTGGTAGTACGACCAGGCGTCGACCGAGTTGGCCTGCGATTGCGCCATCGCCTGAACGATGTTGCCGTCCTTGACGTTGCAAAGAACGACGAAGGCGCCGGTCAGGGT
>JBBSDY010000178.1:0-7281 GCA_038240245.1 Polyangiales bacterium | reverse complement strand
GGGACGAGCGAGGGCGGCAGGGTGTCGCGGCCATATCCGGCGCGCTCGAGCTCGGCAAGGATGAAGCCACGATCGAAGAACGCGTTGTACGCGGCCGGTATCACGTCGGTCATCGCGGCGGCGATCTCGGCCGCGACGGCGGCGAACGCAGGCTTGTCGGCCAGCATCTCGTCGGTGATGCCGTGCACGGCGCGCGACTCTTCGGGGATGGGGATTCCGGGGTTGATGAGCCACGATTTTCGCTCGACGATCTCGCCCGCCCTCCCGACGACGATGCCAATCTCGACGATGCGATCGACGGCGCCGTCCATGCCGGTCGTCTCCACGTCGATGAGCGCGATGGGAAGCTCGATCCAGCTCTTCTCGGCGTCGAAGCCCGCGACGACGCCGATCGCCTGGATGCGAATCAGGTGGGCGATGCCTGCGTAGTGCCGCCCGGTGGGAAAGCAACCGCACCCATCGGCCAGGCTCTTCATCTCACTTTTTGCTCGGCGCGGCGGAGGCGGCGGCGGGAGCAGGGGCGCCGGTGGTCAAGGCGATCTCGAGGTTGATCCAGTCCTCGAGATCTTCGTTCATGTCGAACTTGGCCAGGTCGTACTCCCTGCCGTTGATGTAGACCGTCGGGGTTCCGGTCACCGCCACCAGATCGCCCTGTTTGCGGTCGCGGCTGACGCGGTCGGCGACGGCTTCGGATTCCCAGTCGGCCTTCCACTTGGGAAAGTCGAGGCCGATCTCCCTGGCGTACTTCTCGATGTCGCGCGGCTCGAGCGCCTCTTGATGCTCGAAAAGAATGTGGTGCATCTCCCAAAACTTGCCCTGCTTCATTGCGGCGACGGTCGCGCGCGCCGCCGAATCGCCGTGAACGTGGGCCTGGAGAGGATAGAACTTGAACACCAGGCGCACCTTGCCCGGGTGGGCCTCGACGATCTTCTCGAAAAGCGGAGCCGCGTGGCGGCAGTGCGGACACTCGAAGTCGGCCCACTCGACGATGGTCACCGGCGCCGACGAGGGCCCTCGCGATGGAGAATCGGTGACGTCGATGGGCTTGATGCGGTCGGAGGCAAAACGGGCAAAAAAAGCGTCCTCGGCCTGGCTACGCGAACGTCCGGCGCGCACCTGCTTGAGCAGAAGCTGCGCGGCGGGCAGGCACTTGGCGCACTTGCGTGATTCGGTGACGCATTGCGCGACGCTCACCGGCTCGCTCGGGCACGGAGCCAAAAGCTCGGAAACCCACTTGGACCATTCCTTCTTTTCGCGGGCCGTGAGCGATGCGGTATCGACGCCCGGCAGGTTCACGTCGCCTTCGGTGCTCGCGCCGCCGGGCGCCTGACCGGCGCCTGCCGAGCCCCGACAGGTGCTCTGGTAGGTGGCGAGAACCGCCAGAAGGAGGGGGGCGAGGCGCGCGGCTGACATGAGCGGCGGCAGCTTAGATCATGTAGGGCCGACGCGCGAGCGAACCCATGCGGGCTTGACCGGGAAGGCGGGGGGTGTACCGTCCCCACCCCTGCCGTGTCAGGTCTTCGCATGTCGGAAGATTCTCGTTCGAGCACAGCTTCGCCCCGCAGGACGCCCCGCATCATCAGCATTGGAGGGGGGCCCGGAGGGGTCGGAAAGAGCCTCCTGGCCGTCAACCTGGGGGTGTACTTGGCCCAACTCGGCCGCAACGTCATCGTGGCCGACGTGGATCCGGCGGGTGCCGGGCTGCACACCCTGCTCGGCATCGACCCCAAGAGGCAGCCCACGGGCGAAGCAGAAGACGAGCCCAGAGCCGAGCCGATTGCCACCTCGATCCCCGGCCTCGTGCTCATGCCGCCGGTTTACGATCCCAGCGGCGCGCTCCTTCGCTCGGGCAAGAAGGCGCGCTGGCTGGGCAACCTCCGCGAGCTGCCCGCCGACTACGTTCTGCTCGATCTCGGGGCCGGGATCTCCCACAGCGCGCTCGATCTGTTCGTCGCTTCGGACGTCGGCGTCTGCGTGACGATTCCCGAGCCACCGGCCATCGAGTCGACGTACCGCTTTTTGCGGGCCCTGTTCATCCGGCAGATGCGGCGCTCGCTGGCCAAGGAGCGGTTCAAGCTGCGGCTGGTCGAACGGGCGATGAAAGATCTGCCGCCGCTGCCGACGCCGCTCGAGGTCATCGCCACGCTCGAACGCTACGATCGCGTGATCGCAGCTCTGGCCATCGCCCAGCTCTCGCGCTTGCACCCGCGACTCGTCGTGTCGCAGACGCGGGTGCGCAGCGATCTCGATCTGGGTCCCGCCATGCGCGCCCTCACCGGCCGCTACCTGGGCATCGACCTCGACTACATCGGCTACATCGAGCACGACGACGCCGTTTGGCTCACCGTCCGGCGTAAGAAGCCACTGCTCATCGACAGCCCGGCATCGAAGGGCGCGCGCAACGTCGAGCGGATCGCCAGACGCGTGCTCGCCCTGGCCACCGCTGCCCGCGAGGGCCGCGTGTCCGAGGCACGTCTCCCCCCTCCTGCCGAAAGCCTCACGCTCTACGAGGCGCTCGGCGTCTCGCGCGGCGATTCCGACGAAGAGATCCGCCGCGCGTCCAAGCGGCAGGGCGACATCTTCGGCGAGGGTAGCTTGCCGCTGACGTCCCTGGTCTACGGCGCCGAGCTGGTGCGTGAGCAATCGCGCATCGACGAGGCCCACGACACGCTGCTCGACCCCGTGCGGCGGCGCGCCTACGATCTCTCCACGTTTCCCGAAGAGATCCCATCGCAGCGGCCTTCGCAAGATCCCCGCGCCCAGGGGATCGCCACCGAGCTCATCATGCTCCAGTCCGAGCTCGCTCGTGAGATCCACCCCGAGACCCAGTTCTCGGGTGCCTTGCTGCGGAAAGTGCGCGAGTCGCAGGGCGTCGAGATTGCCGACATCGCCGCCAAGACCAAGATCGCCGCCAACCACCTGCGCGCCATCGAGCTCGACGCGTTCGGCGAGCTGCCCGCCCTGGTCTACACGCGCGGCTTCGTACAAGAGCTGGCCAAGTGCCTGCAGCTCGATCCTTCGCAGGTTGCTCGAACGTACTTGAAGCGAATGCGCGAGGCGCTCGCCCTGTCGGGTCGAACGGCGAGCTAGGCTGACGCGTGCGCCAGGTCCCGGACGACCGACACGGGCGGGACCTTCTCTTCTCGGCGTGGGTCGGCCTGCTTGCCTTCTTGCCGCGACTTTACGTCGCCCTCGCGTGGCCACGCGAGCCGGTGTGGGACGGCCACTACTACGATTTCGGCGCGCGGCGCATCGCCGCCGGTCTCGGCTACTCGGATGGCGCGGGAGGTTGGCATCCGTGGTGCCACTGGCCCGTCGGCTACAGCGGGCTTCTCGCGGGCTCGTACGAGGTCTTCGGCCATGGCCCGCATGTGGCCACGGTCTTCAACGCCGTGGCGGGCGCTCTCCTGGCGGTCTTCACCCATCGCCTGGCGCGCTACGAGCTTTCCCGCAATCGCGCGCGGGCAGCGGGCATCCTTTGCGCGCTTTATCCAGGCCTCATCATCTATTCGGCACTCGTGATGACCGAACCGATTGCCGCGCTCACACTCGTCGTCGCCGGGTGGCTATGGGTTCGGGATCGCGAGAATCATCCGTGGCGCGGCGCCGTTCTCTTCGGAATGGTGCTCGGCCTTGGCACCCTGGTTCATCCGAGCCTGCTGCTTTTTGCTCCCGCGCCTCTTCTTCTTTCCGGCGATACGTTGTCTGACTCGCTTCGCTTGCCCCTGCTCCGGCGTGGGCTCGCTCTCGCGGGCATCTCCACGGCGTGCGCGTTCGTTCCCGTGCTCCCGTGGACGATCCGCAACTGTCGCGTGATGGACCGCTGCACGCTGGTCTCCACCAACGGAGGATGGAACCTTGCCATCGGCAGCTTTGCGCGCGCCACCGGTCGGTTCGAAACGCTGCGCTCGTCGGACGGCTGCGCAGTCGTGACCGGCCAAGTGCAGCAGGATGCTTGCTGGCGCGACCTCGCCCTTCGCACCATTCGTGGCGATCCCGCGCGCTGGCTCGGTCTCGTTCCGCGAAAGCTCGGCTATACGTTCGATCACGAGTCGTTCCCGGTCGAATACCTCCATGAGGCCGATCCCGAGCGCTGGCCCGAGGAGCGGCGCAGGGCGGGACGGGCCTGGCTCACCGCGGCGCACAGCCTTTTGCTCACCCTCGCCATGTTCGCGGCGACGCCGTGGACGCTCTCGCGAAGCGGAAGGGTCGCCCGCACCACCGTCGCGACCCTCACGGGAGGGCTGATCCTGTTCACCTGGACCAAAGACCCCTCTCCCTTCTTCCTCCTGGCGGTAGGCATCGCCGTGCTGGGCTGGTGGCCGACACCTGGAGGGCACGCGCGCGGTCCCGTCCTCAGGTGGGCACTCCTTTCGTTGCTCGGAACGCTAGTTACCCATGCAGCTTTTTTCGGGGAGGACCGTTATCACATCGTGGTCACCCCCATGCTCTGCATGCTCGCCGCAGGGGCGTTCCGAGCACATGCCGAAGACACCTCCACCGACCCACACGCGCCACTGCCAGCCTAGCCCTCGACCATGGAGTAGGCTTTGATGGGAGCGATGGATCCGCAGCGGGCGAAAGAACCGGCAACGCCGGCGACGGGCACCATTTCCGTCACGCGCGTGGGAGGGGGGCGCGAAGAGCTGCGCGCCAACCTGCTCAAGCCCTACCTCTTGCGGCTGCGATCGGTCAAAGACGAAGCCGCGGTGCGGGCGATCATGTCTCTCGCGGGAATTCCGCTGAGCGTCATCGAGGACGAGACGGGATGGATTTCGGTGGCCGCCGCGCGCCGCGCGCTCGCCGCGATTGAAGATGCGCTCGGCGCCGGTGCGCTCACCCGGCGCGACACGTGGCTCACCCACCCCGAGAACCTCGGCACTTACGTGCGCCTCTTGCGGACCGCCACGAAACCTCTCGATGCGTATCGCTTTCTCGCCCAGAATCCAGACCAGTCGAGCCGCATCGGCGGCTACGACATCGTCGAGCTGTCACCGCTCTCGGTGCGTATGACCTACCGGCTTCGCGGAGACGAAGAAGAAGCGCAACGGCACCGCTTGTTCTGCGACACGCGGGAAGGCGAGCTCACCAGCATGCCGCGTTTCTGGGGGCAGCCCGACGCCACGGTTACCCACGAGTCGTGCCTCGCCAAGGGCGATCCGGCTTGCACGTACGTGATCAAATGGAAACCCTCCACCTCACCGTGGGGACCGTACATTTCAGCGGGCACCGGAGCGCTCGTCTCCGCGGGCTCGGTGGCGACGTCGGCCGCGTGGCCAACGGTGACGATTGCTGCTGCGATCGGCGCCGCGCTGGGCGGCGTGATCGGTGCGCTGTCCAACCGCCTGCATCGCGATCGCGCTTCGCGCATTCTCGACAAGCACCGCATCGGCGCCCTCGAACGTGGACTGACGCTCAAGGGCGAAGGCTCTTCGGCGCCCGGGGATCTCGCGGGAACGGTGCTCGGCGGCAAATACCGCATCACCAACAAGATTGGCTCGGGAGGCATTGGCGTCGTGTACGCCGCCGAGCACATCGCCCTGGGATCACAGGTCGCCATCAAGGTGCTGCGCGGCGCTGCCGCCAAGGATGCCAGCGAGATCGCGCGCCTGCGCCGCGAAGCGCAAGTCCAGGTCACCATCGAGCACCCCAACGTCGTGCGAACGCTCGACCTCGACCAGATGGCCGACGGAAGCATCTACGTGGTGATGGAGCTTCTGCGGGGGATCAGCCTGGCCGACAAGCTCGCGCGGACCGGCATCATTGCGCCGGGCTTCGCAATTCCGATCTTCATCCAGGTCTGCCGCGCGTTGCAGGCGGCACACGACAAGGGAATCATCCACCGCGATCTCAAGCCAGGAAATGTCTTCCTCGGCGACGACGGCACGGCCAAGGTTCTCGACTTCGGGATGAGCAAGTTCGCCTCGGCCGAGAGCCTCACCCAGGAGGGCTACACGCTGGGCACGCCGGAATACATGGCGCCCGAACAGTGCATCGGGGCCACCGTCGAGCCAAGAACCGACCTCTATGCTTTCGGCGTCCTGATGTACGAAGCGCTAACCGGGGACTTGCCCATCGTCGCGCGCACGCGCCGCGAGCTGCTCGAGCTTCATCAGCGGCAGATCCCCCCCACCATGAACCAGCGGCGACCGGACCTGGAGATTCCCGAGGCCCTCGATCTCGTCGTGATGAAGACCCTGCGCAAGCACGTCGAGGAGCGGCCCAAGAGCGCCGCCGAGCTCGAACGAATGCTCGCCGCCATTCCCACCGACGAGCTCCTTCGTTCGTATCCCCCCGGCACCGCGAAAACGAAAAGCTGGCCATCCGCGCGGTGGACGAGGAAGATGAAGTAGTCGAGCCCCGAGCACGAAAAGCAACGGCCCGCCGAAAGGTGGTTGTTCTGCGGCACCGGGTGGACGAATCCGGGCAACTGTCCAGTTCCCCACGACGATTCCTCAGGCGTTTTTTTGGGGCATAAAGGCCACATCTTGGCGACCGATCGCGCCTTCATTCGAAGAAAAACCGGGGCGCAATTGCCGCACCGATTCGAGGCTTGTGTTGGCGTGGCAATTGCTCCTGCACGAGCACTTGGGGGAACCGTCGTTTTGCCGTTAGATCGTCTCGGTCATGTCCATTCAGCCCCCTCGATTCGATCCCCAGCGCCGCGAAAGCCTCGACCTCACGGTCGGCCCGAGCGAGCGAATGGGGATGGTCCGCAGGGGTGTGGACATCGCCATTGCGAAGGCGACTGATCTGCTAGTGGTCGGCGAGGCCGGCACGGGCAAAGAGCTCATCGCGCGCGCCATCCACGTGAGGTCCGGCCGCAAGGGTCCCTTCCTCAGGATCGAGGGTGACGCCGCGCCCGGGGCCATCGAGAGCAAGCTCGTCGGTCCCAAGCCGCCGGGAGCCACCGTTTACGTCAACGAGGTGGGAGACCTTTCGGGACGAATGCAATCGCAGCTCCGGGTCGCGCTCGAAGCGCGCGGTCGTGGATCCTCCCCCCACCACAAGTCACCCCTCTATGGCGTCCGACTGATCGGAAGCACGACGCGCGACCTCGGCGAGTCGGTTCGAGAGGGCTCCTTCGACAGGGGGCTTTATGGCCGTCTGTCGCAGCTTGCCATCACCGTGCCTCCCTTGCGCGCGCGGCGAGAGGACATCCCCGTGCTCATCGATCATTTTCTCACGGTGCTGCGCGCCGAGATGGGCAACCAGGTAGAAAGCTTCTCTGTTCCGGCGCTCGATGCTCTCACACGTCGCAACTGGCCGGGTAACGTGCGC
>JBBSDY010000177.1:0-7328 GCA_038240245.1 Polyangiales bacterium | reverse complement strand
CGTTGGAAAGAGGTGTCGAGAGCTTCCAGCTATAGGGAACGATGCGGTGGGCCTTGTAGATGCGCCCTTGATCCCAGAGCTGTTTGAAGACCCACCACACCGACTCCATGAACGACGGGTCCATCGTCTTGTAGTCGTTGTCGAAGTCGACCCACCGCCCCATGCGGGTGACCGTCGATCGCCATTCCGCGACGTAGCGCATGACCATCGAGCGGCACTGCTCGTTGAACGCGGCCACGCCGATCTTGCGGATATCCGGCGCACCGTTGAGTCCGAGGGCTTCTTGAGCGAGGTTCTCGATGGGCAGTCCATGGCAGTCCCAGCCGAAACGCCGCTCCACGTGGTAGCCGCGCATGCACCAGTAGCGGGCCACGATGTCCTTGATGGTGCTGACGAGCAGGTGCCCGTGGTGGGGTGTGCCGGTGGCGAACGGTGGACCGTCGTAAAAGACGAACTCTTTTTTGCCCTCGCGACGGCGATTGGATTCGTGGAACGCGTCGAGCCGACTCCAGAGCTCGATGATCTGCTCTTCGACGGCGGGAAAGCTCACGCTGACGGGCAGCTTTTGGAAGGGACTGGGGGGAGCGCTCATCGGTCGGACCTGGTCGTGGGGAGCTACGTTCTAGGCTCTAGATACGGTACCTTGCAAGGACCTCTTGGCGTAGAATCGAGACTCATGGCTCCGCTCACTTCCGCCGAGCTCGGCTTCTACCGAGAGCACGGCTACCTTTTGAAGCACGCCCTGTTCGGGCCGGGTGACACCGGCGCTCTCGCCGGCGAGATCGAAGCGCTCCACGAGAAGATGGCCGGGCAAACCCCCTCCACCGTAGGCGTCTCTTGGGAACAAGACGTCGGGCCCGGCAAGGCACCGCGAATCCGGCAGCTCATGAACAGCGAGAAGGTTTCGCCGATCATCGACGCCATGTCTCGCTCGGCCGAGATCCTCGACGTCATTGCAGCCCTGCTGGGGCCCGACATCTATCTTTTTCATTCCAAGCTCATGATGAAGGCTGCCCACGACGGTAGCTTTACGCCATGGCACCAAGACTGGGGCTACTGGCAGCACGAGTCTCACGAGCCGTCGCACGTCAACTGCATGCTCTTCATCGACCGCGCTGACTCGGAGAACGGCGCCATTCGCTTCGTGGATGGCTCCCACCTGCGCGGCGCCGCTGCGCATCGCGATCTTGCCTCCGACTCGTTCCGGCTCGGTCTCGAAGGCGGGCTCGACGCCTACCCGGCGACGCTTCTCGAAATGGACCCTGGCGACGCGGTCTTTTTCGGGCCGCTCATCATCCACGGATCGGGGCCCAATCTCTCGGCCCGCGATCGCCGGGCCAACACGTTCGCCTACGACAGGCCCAACAACCAGAAGGGTGGGGCCTTGCCCGGCGACCGCTACCGGCGCGGGTCAAAACGCCCCACCGCCCTCGTGACTTGACGGCGAAACGGCGTGAGAAGCCCCACGCCAACATCGTACTTCGCTCGCGGATCATCAGCAGTCTGCGGCGGCGCATGACCGAGCGGGGCTTTCTCGAGATTCAAACACCGATCCTGACCTCGAGCTCACCCGAAGGGGCGCGTGACTACTTGGTGCCCAGCCGGGTTCACCCGGGAAAGTTCTATGCCCTTCCGCAAGCGCCTCAACAATTCAAGCAGCTCTTGATGACCGCCGGGTTCGACCGTTACTTCCAGATCGCGCCCTGCTTTCGCGACGAGGATGCCCGGGCCGACCGATCGCCCGGTGAATTTTACCAGCTCGATGTCGAGATGGCATTCGTCGATCAGGATGACATCTTTGCCGCGATCGAGCCCGTTCTTCATGGCCTGTTCACGGAATTTGGCGAGTGGGACGTCTCGCCCGCGCCTTTCGTACGCATCTCGTACGACGACGCCATGCTTCGCTTCGGGACCGACAAGCCCGATCTGCGAAACCCGCTGGAGATGACGGACGTCGCCGAAGCGTTTCGAGGATCTTCGTTCGTGCCCCTGGTCGCGGCTCGGCAACGCGGACACGCGGTCCGGGCCATCGCCGCACCCGGCTGTTCTGCTCGCCCACGGAGCTTCTTCGATCGGATCGTCGAGGCGGGAAAGGCAGCCGGCCTTGCGCTCGTCACGTACGCCATTGCGGAAGATCCCCCGCGCGGTCCGCTGGGCAAGTCGCTGGAGCAGAGCGCCTACGAACGACTCGCTCACCTCTGTCGAGCCAAAGCCGGCGACGCCATTTTCGTCCTGGCCGGCGAGCGGGTCGAGCGAGGCGGCGCCGTTTTGCGCTCGCGCATCGCCGACGATCTCGGCATCGTGCAATCCGGGGCATTTCGATTTTGCTGGATCGTCGATCTTCCGTTTTACGAGCGCGACGAACAGACCGGCCAGATCGGGTTCAGCCACAACCCGTTCTCGATGCCGCAGGGAGGCCTCGCCGCCCTCGGCGAAGGCGATCCGCTGGCGGTCCGAGCCTACCAGTACGATATCGTTTGCAACGGGGTCGAGCTGTCGAGCGGCGCCATCCGCAACCACAGTCCGGAGATCATGATCCGCGCCTTCGAGATTGCGGGGTATGGACCCGACGAGGTAGAGCGGCGATTTGGCGGGCTCTTCAATGCCTTTCGCTTCGGAGCCCCGCCCCACGGTGGCCTGGCTCCGGGCATCGATCGCATGGTCATGCTGCTTGCCAACGAGCCGAACATCCGTGAGGTCATTGCATTCCCGATGAACCAGAGCGCGGAGGACCTGCTGATGAGCGCGCCGGCAACGGTGAGCGAGCGCCAGCTCCGTGAGCTGCACATCGAGCTACTTGCTCGCTCGTCCGGTTAGCGCCGCACGGGCGAGCTGGTGAGCCTTGACCGCCTTGTCCACATCGGCGGTCGTCGATTGCACGGTCACACCGGGCAACGTCGCGACATCGAGCGCATACACCGCATACTCGTACATCTGATTGGCCGAGCCCGGGCAGGGCCCGGTGTATCCAGCCCATGTCGCGTTGTCGATGCCGGGCTTCGCCTGTTTGGCGCCCGCGGGGACGGTCGGGTTGGCCCCTCGCTCGATGCCCATGGGAAGCGACGTCACGGTCGGAGCAATGTCCCACAACGCCCAGTGAACGGACATGTCTGCCGCGAAGTGGACCATCATCACGGCGTAGCTTCGCGTCGCGACTGGCCCAGGTGTCCACACGAGCGGAGGCGAGACGTTCTGATCGGTACATCGATAGATGGCGGGAACGTCGGCTCCGTCTTGAAAGGCGCTGCTGGTGAGAGCAAAGGGGCCGCTGGCGTCGCTCGATCGCTGGTCGCTGGTCGACGCTTCTTGCTGCGGGGCCTCGGCCTCGCCCGTCGCCGCGCTGACGTCGGCCGATGCGTCGGAGGTGGCGCTCGCCCCCGCGGCGGACTGGCCTGCCGAACCGCCGGCCGTACCTCCTGCGGCGGTGGATGGTTGCCCGGCGGATCCCGCCGCCTGCCCGCTGGAACCGCCATCATTGGGCGCGGTGCCGTCGTCCGAAGAGCATCCCATGGCGAGCAGCCCCAACGCCGCACCGATAGCCCATGGAATCGTGAACCGAAGGTGCATGCTCCGATCTCCCGCGAAGCACACTAGCATGATGGCGAGCGACATCAGGTTTCATGGGATAAGATGACGCCGCTCGGATGAAAGCTCCCTCCCCAACGCTGCTGCGCAGCGAGTACTTCGTCGATCCGATCGGCCTCGACAGTGCCGAGCCTCGTCTCACGTGGCTTCTCGAAGATCCCCAGCGCGGCGCGCGACAGACCGCGTACCAGGTTCTGGTGGCTTCATCGTCGACGTTGCTCGAGCACGACCAGGGCAACGTCTGGGACTCCGGCAAGATCGATAGCGATCGGTCGATCCACATCGCCTATGGGGGCAAGACGCTCGCCTCGCGACAGCGCTGCCACTGGAAGGTTCGCACCTGGGATCGGGCGGGGAAACCAGGTCCCTACAGCGCCCCGGCTTTCTTCGAGATGGGGCTCTTGTCGCGCAGCGACTGGAAGGCAACGTGGATCGGATCATCGCTCGCGGGCAGCAAGCGAACCAGCGTGCCCTGTCCGTACCTGCGCAAGGTGGTCGACATCCACGACCCCATCGCGTCGGCTCGACTGTACGTGACGGCGCTCGGGCTCTACGAGGTCTACATCAACGGCCAGCGCGTCGGCGGCGACGCGCTCACCCCCGGCTGGACGAACTTCAAAAAGCGCGCCTACTACCAGACATACGACGTGACCGACCTGATGGTCTCCGGCCAGAACGCGCTCGGGGCGATTCTCGGAGACGGATGGTATTGCGGTCACGTTGGGGCCGAAGGTCGTCAGCAATACGGTGATCGACCCAGGCTTCTCGCGCAGCTGGTGGTCGAGCACGGCAACGGAACGACGAGCACCTGCGTGACCGATGGATCGTGGAAGGTTGCCTTCGGCCCGCTCGTCGCCTCGGACATCATCATGGGCGAAACGTACGACGCGCGCCTCGAGCTCGGCGACTGGAGCTCGTCGGGTTTCGACGACAGCGCCTGGTCGCCGGCCCTGACGTTCGAGAATCCCGCGATCGAGATCGCCGCAAGCCCCGGGCCTCGCGTGCGGCCTCTGGGCGAGATCCGGGTCGCCGAAAAGCCCGTTCTTTTGGGCAAGAGCTGGAACCAACACGAGTTCATCTTCGACCTGGGCCAGAACATGGTGGGCAAGGTTCGGCTGCGGGTGAAGGGCGCCGGTGGCCTGACGCTCCGCATTCGCCACGCCGAGATGCTGAATGACGACGGCAGCCTCTACACGGCCTCGCTCCGATCGGCGAGCGCCACCGACTATTTTACTCCCGGCAGCGACGACGAAGAGGTTTACGAGCCGCACTTCACGTTTCACGGATTTCGCTACGTCGAGATCACCGGGCATCCGGGCGATCTCGGGGCCGACGCCGTCACCGGGATCGTGCTTCACTCCGACACGCCTGAGACGGGGACGTTCGAATGCTCCGACCCGCTCGTCAACCAGCTTCAGCACAACATCGTCTGGGGTCAAAAGGGCAACTTCATCGAGGTCCCCACCGATTGTCCGCAGCGCGACGAACGGCTCGGCTGGACGGGCGATGCGCAGGTGTTCATTCGGACCGCGGCCTACAACATGGACGTCGCCGCGTTCTTCACGAAGTGGCAGCAGGATCTCGCCGACGATCAAACGCCAGAGGGCGACTATCCCAACGTTTCGCCCAACGCATCGCCCTTTGGATTTGGCTCGCCAGCGTGGGCCGATGCCGGCGTCATCTGTCCTTACACGGTCTTTCTCTGCTATGGCGATGAACGCCTTCTCGAGAGGCACTACGCGTCGCTCGCGCGCTTCGTTGCGCACCTCGCCGAGGCCAATCCCGACTACATCCGCAGCCATCCCGAACGCGAGTCGTGGGGCGGTTTTGGTGATTGGCTCTCCACCAAAGCCGAAACCCCGAAAGACCTCATCGGCACCGCGTTCTTCGCATACAGCGCAGGTCTTCTGGCGCGTATCGCGAAGGCGCTCGGCAAGACCGACGACGCCGAGACGTACGATCGGCTGCGGCAGAATGTGCGCAAGGCGTTCTTGCGACGCTTCGTCACGCCCGACGGGCTCGTCGCCGGTTTGACCCAAACCAGCTATGTGCTCGCCCTTCACTTCGATCTGTTGCCCGACGAGCTTCGTCCCGTCGCGGTGAGCGAGATCGTGCGCGACGTTCGCGGTCGCAGCATGCACCTGTCGACCGGATTCGTGGGAACGCCCTACCTTCCCCACGTGCTCACCCGGGGCGGACACCTCGACGTGGCCTACGCTCTTTTGCATCAGAAGAGCTGGCCGTCCTGGCTCTATCCCGTCACGCACGGCGCCACCACGATCTGGGAGCGCTGGGATGGGTGGACGCAAGACAAGGGGTTTCAGGACGCAGGAATGAACTCGTTCAACCACTACGCCTATGGCGCGGTCGGCGCCTGGCTCTACGCGACGGTGGCCGGCATCGATCTCGATCCCGATCGCCCTGCCTACAAGCACATCATCGTGCGACCGCGACCGGGAGGCGGGCTCACCCACGCCCGCGGCCGCCTGCGATCGATGTTCGGTTTCATCGAAAGCGCGTGGCGCAAAGAGGGCACGAAGCTCTCGCTCGAGGTCACCATTCCCTGGAACACGACCGCGACGGTCTACGTACCTGCCGGCGCGGGCGACGTCACCGAGGGTGGTCGCCCCGCGTCGGAGTCAGAAGGCGTGAAGCTCGTCGAAAGACTGCCCGATGCCGCCGTCTTCGAGGTCGGCGCGGGAAAGTACGCGTTCGAATCGACGCTGGACGCCAAGTCGCCCTGACCTATTCGACGGCGGCGTCCGCTGCTCTCTCGGCCGAGGTTTGGTCTGCTGGCGCATCGGGCGAAGCGTCACTCGCGGCATCTTCGACCGAGGCATCGATGGGCGCTCCGTCGGCTCCTGCCTCGGGGGTCGGACCGCCGGGCACCGCACCCCAGATCAACGTGCCGTTGAGGTAGACGGCGATGCGGGGGTTGTCCTTGAAACTCGAGGCGCTGCCGTCGTACGAGTAGTCGTTGCACTCATTGAGCTTCTGCTGGTAGTCGGTGGTGTGAAAGGCGGGGTTGATTTTGATCTTTTCGCCCGCCGCGACCGTACCGGTGTCGTCGATGGTGTAGCTGAGGTACGAGTCGATGCCTGCGCCCAATGCCGCAGACACGAGGGTTTTGTGAATCTTGGCGCCGATGTCGCGTCCCGAGTTGCCGGCGCCTGCGTAGTAGAGCTCGAGCGTGGTCGGGGTGGTGACTTCGTTGGTGAAAAAATATCGGATCTCGAGCTGGTTCAATGCGAGCGTCGTCGAGGCGGTAAGCTCGAGATCGAACGCAATGATCGCATCCGCCGTATCCTGGCTCGCGTTCATGTACTGCAGCGTGACGCCTTGACCGGTCACTGGCGTGCCAAAAAGGGCGAGCTGGTTGCAGCTCGTCATGGCAGCATCGGGTGTGCCGGCGTCGGTGTTGGGGCTGCCGGCGCTTCCGCCCGCGCCCGCCGTCGCCGTCCCTGCCGATCCGCCTTGCGCCGACCCACCTTGCGCCGACCCACCTTGCGCCGACCCACCTTGCGCCGACCCACCTTGCGCCGAGCCACCCTGTCCGGAGCCGCCCTGCCCTGTTCCGCTTGCTCCGCCGTTGTCGACGCTGCCCGAGGTCGAGCTCGATCCCGCGTGACCGCCGCTGCCCCCGCTCTTGCCGCCCGTGTTGCCGAAGAGGGGAACATCTTCGCCGCCCGCGCACGCCGCTGCGCCGGCCAAACCCCAGCCCGAGAGCAAAACCACCGCCGTCT
>JBBSDY010000176.1:0-7331 GCA_038240245.1 Polyangiales bacterium | reverse complement strand
GGCACAAGGCGCGCCACGCGATCTCTACCGAGCCAGGTTGCGCGTGACGCTCGAGGGACGCCCGGTGACGGTCGACGGTATTCACAATCTCACCGAGACCTCCCTGGGCGATGAGCAGAGCCTCGTCATCCGCGGCGATAAGGCGGCGTTCGCCACGGCATCGTACGGAAAGATCGAGACCATCACGCTGCTCGACCTGGGCGGCAAGGCCGCCGCTTCGGATAGCTCGTTCACGGATTCGGTCACCGCGACCATTACCAACTGGCAAGAGACGGGCGCCACCGCCGGTGTCGGTCGCCTCGACGTCAACCTCGACGTTCCACTTGACAAGGTGATCCTCGCCTTCGACGACGAGCACCTTTTGATTGGCTCGGCCGGCGGCAAGAGCATGTCCGTTCAGATCACGACGGGAGCGATCGCCGGCGACGCATCCACCCTGGGAGTCCACGCCTACGTCGCGCCCTCTTTGCACAAGAGGCCCATCCTGTGGGCCGTCGACACCATACGGGCCGAGGTCGGCCCCGAGCCCGTGGCCGCCGTCGAGGCCGCTGTCTTCAATGCGCGCGATCTGATGCGCCGTACGACGTATTCGATTTTCGGTCCGAGCGCCGAGCCCGCGTCGCCGCTCGCCCAGCCCGCTCGGCCGCCTCCTCAGGCTCTCGATGCGACCTATTCGCAAACCGACACCAGCGTATGGCCGCCCCCGCCGATCCCTGCCATCTGGAAGAATCCCGAGCCCGGCGAAGGAACCTGGGAGCCCGTCACCTATCCGTGGCTCAAGCGGCTGGCCGCAGATTCGCCTCCGTACTTCTTTCGCACGACCGTTCGTCCCGATCCCGACCGGCCGTACGCCAAGGTCCTGGTGGTCGCGATGGACATGCGCCAGCTCGAGCTCGACATGGAAGCGGGTGTCGAAGATCCCAAGCCGCTCACCGGCGCCAACGGCTCAGGCAAGATTCCGCGCGATCCGAAGATCTTGAGTCGCGTGGTCGGTGCTTTCAATGGCGCCTTCAAGACGACCCACGGCGAGTACGGCATGATGGTTCATCGGCGCGTTCTGTTGCCGCCCAAGCCGCTGGCAGCGACGCTGGTCGTCTCCGATGACCGTCGGGTGGGGCTGGGAACGTGGGGCGCCGACACGCACATTCCGGCCGACATCGTTTCTTACCGCCAGAACCTGGAGCCCCTGGTGGAAGACGGAAAGCTATTGCCGAGCGGACGAACGCAATGGGGGTGGCAGCTCAACGGAACGAGCATGATGACCGAGCGCTCCGGAATCTGCGTCACCGACGCCAGTCAGCTCTATTACATCTGGGGCGACGAGGTCAGCGCGCAGACCCTGGGCAAGGCGATGATCCTCGCGGGCTGCACGTACGGCATGCACCTCGACATGAACCCCCACCACACGGGGTTCGTCTTTGCCAACGTGCGCACGATTGCCAACAAGGATTATGACGTCAAGCTGCTGACTCCGCTCATGGACATGTGGCCCGAGCGCTATCTGGAATACTCCCCCAAAGATTTCTTCTATCTGATGCTTCGCGATCCCACGCCCGCGGGAGCGCCGGCCGAATCGTCCAAGGGCGCCGAGGTCGCGTGGACCGAAGACGTCGGTACGCAGCCCGCTCCGACCTGGCTTCCCGCGGTGTGGCATGCGATGGTGCAGAGCGCGGTCGGTCCCGCCGATTCCCTGGTGCAGGTCGAGCTATTGGCATTCGACGCAGGCCGTGTGCTCTTTCGAGTTCGCGAAGCGCGGCCCGAAGGCCATGGGCACGAATACGCGAGCACCGAGCTCGGGGGAGACGACGTGCATCGCGTGGTTGCTGCCGTCGGTCTAGGCAATCCTCACGATCCGCAGAGCGGTCAAGGCCCGAAGTCACCGTTCGCCAAGCTCCCTCCCGGCGCGCTGGCGGCCGACGAGGCGACGGGGCTGCAGCTCTTCTCGGAGGCCGAGCTGTCCGGTCGATCGACCCAACCCGAGAACGTCGAGCTTCCGCTCATCCTCGACGGTGGCAAAATCCCCGAGGCGGCCAAGGAGCCCCGCACGATGCGTCGCAGGGGCGCGGCGTGCGTGACGCCGTCGGGGCATACCGTGATTGCCATGGCCACGGCCGACAGCGACGAGGCAGCGGCGCTGGCGCTCGCCCGTGTCGGCTGTATCCGAGCGGTGGCCCTTGACCGGGGCTCGCACCGACCTACCTTCCTTCACCGGGCTGGAGGTGCCATGCCGCCTCTCGCCCGCTACGACGAATCGGTGCTCTACGCCATCAGCCGGCCGATGGTGCCCAGGGCGTACCGCTGGAAGTAGCGAAGCCCCCGCCAGGCAGAGTTATTCGCGACCCGGGAAAACGCTGTGCTCACCCGTCGAATCGTGCGCGGAAGAATTTCCGGTATCCTTCTCGACTGTTGCAGAGCCGCCTGAAGGGGTCTCCACCGACCCAGCTTTGACCCCTGCGGGGCTATCGACGCTGGCTACACCTTCCACTTCGCCCGCCGATTCGTCGGCGTCGTTCTTCTCGTCGGGATGGTGGTAGCGAGGGGGTTGCCCCGGTCCGGCAAAATCGGTCCAGGTGGCATTGGCTTTTCTCACGTCGAGGTGAACGAAGGACGAGTTTGGATAGTAGCCGACCCCGACGTTGCGAAACGTGCGGCAGAAGTCGCGCAGCTTTTCGTTGGCCACGCCTCGAATCGCGAAATCGAGCGCGCGTCCAGCATTGTGGTTGGAGTGCGGCGTGAATTGACGGGGCGAGTACGGACGAAATCCGCTCACCACCATCAGATCGTGACCTCCGAAGTGGTCGCTGACCATGCCCACCAGCGTGACCAGGCGAGGATCGATGGGGTGTGTCGAGCCATCCGGAAAACGCAGAAAGCGTGTGAATTCGGGCAGAGTATTTTCAACGAGGTGCCGTCGATGATCGAGCACCCTGGTCTGCAAGGTCTCGTTGCCTCGCACGAGCCGGACCACGCCCGCCCGTACCTTGCCCGCGCGGGCCGTCGATCCCGTCGAAGTCGGTTTGTGCGCGGCGCCTTCGGGGGCGGGGATGGCGAGCGTCTGGCCCACCTTGATCGGATCGTGTCGGTCGAGCTTGTTGGCCGTGCAAAGTGCCTCGATCGAGACGTTGTGCGTCTTGGCGACCTCGCCCAGGGTATCGCCGCTCTTGACCTGGTAGCCCGGATCGCCCAGCGGATCGGCGAGGACCAGAGCAGGCGCCAGCACGAGCGCGAGGGGAATGCCCAAACGGCCAAGACACTGAAACCTGAAAAACCGATGCATGGCGAAGCCCCTACGAAACTAGACGTTGTCTCACTTATGTAAAGCGGTTTTTTGACTAGCTAGTGTTGCGAGTGCCACACTTCGCAACGAGATGGCAGAAGGAAAGAACCTCGTCGGGGTCGACATCGGCTCGAGCTCGATCAAAGTGTGCCAGCTCAGGGATGGCCGGCGCGGGATCGAAATGATTCGTCTCGGGTACGCGTCCCTCCCCGCCGAGACCATCGTCGACGGGCACGTGATGAACAGCGGCGCGGTCGTCGAGAATTTGTCGCGTATCTTCGTCGACGCCAAGATCAAGAGCCGCGATGTGGCCATGAGTGTCTCTGGTCAATCGGTCATCATTCGCAAGATCACCGTGCCCATGATGACGCCGGCCGAGCTCGCCGAGCAGATCCAGTGGGAAGCCGAGCAGCACATTCCTTTCGATATCAAAGACGTGCAGATCGACTACGAGGTCCTGCGCCGGCGACCCGAAGCCGGACAGATGGACCTTTTGTTGGTAGCCGCCAAGCGCGACGAGATTCAAGATTACGCACAGCTCGCCCGAGACGCCAAGCTGAGGCCGCAGGTCGTCGACATCGACGCGTTCACCATCCAGAACGTATTCGAATTTTCGCGCGGTCTGCCCCCCGATCAAACGGTGGCGCTCATCAACGTGGGGGCCAGCCTTTCTACCCTCAACATCGTTGCTCGCGGCGTCTCCACCTTCACGCGCGATATCACCAACGGCGGCAACTTCATCACCGAAGAGATCCGCAAACGCCTCGGCGTGAGCGTCGAGCAAGCCGATGCATACAAGTGCGGTCGGCCCGAGGCCGGTCCGCCTCCTCAGCAGGTGCAGCAGATCATGGAGGGGGTCATCGATGCCATCGCGGCCGAGATTCAGAGGTCGCTCGATTTCTACATGGCCACCAGCGGCGAGACCGAAATCGCCCGCATCTTTCTCACCGGAGGTACGGCCAAGATCCCCATCTTGGCCCAGGCCATCGAGCGCCGTTCGAGGATCGGCGTCGAGGTCTTCTCACCGCTCGACCGAATTGCCATCGACGGCGGGTCCGTCGATGTTGCAGCCGTGACCGCGCTGGGCGCCCAGTTGGCTGTCGCCATCGGCCTGTCGATGCGCAAAGACAAAGAGAAGCGCGCATGATTCGTGTCAACCTTCTTCCCCAAAAGCGCGAGCAAAAGCGTGCGGTCGACCCCAACCAGGGCTGGATCTTGGTGGTGCTCGGCGTGGTCGTCGCCGAGATCATCGGGCTGTTTCTCTTCCATCAGGTCAAGCGCGACGAGCTGGCCAAGCAGGTGCGTGCCAACGCCGAGATCACCAGCCAGATCGATCAGATCAAGAAGCAGGTGTCCAATCACGCCGACGTCAAGGCTCAGCTCGAGGTCCTGCGTGCGCGTGAAGAGGCCATCGCCAAGCTGCAAGGAGCCCGCACCGGACCGACGGCAGTCATGCTCGAGGTGTCTCGCGTGCTCACCACCGGGCGGGGCCCCACCGTCGACCCCGATGTCCTTGCCCAGCTGCGCCGCGACAACCCCACGTCGGTTTTCAATCCCGGTTGGGATCCCCGGCGGCTCTGGTTGACTGGCTTTACCGAGGCCGACCGCGTCGTCAAGATCGACGGCCTGGCCCGCGATGGCGACGATGTGTCCGAGCTCGCTCGCCGCCTGACCCTCTCGGTGTATTTCGCCGACGTGAAGCTTCTTCCGGCCAGCAAGACCAACGAAGGTGGGCTCGATCTGATCCGGTTTCAGTTGCAAGCAAAGGCGAGGTACTAGCGTGGCAACCTTGAACCTCGGCCGTTACCCGCTGGTCAGCAAGATCAGCGTGGGCTTCATCCTGGCCGGTCTGACCGCCGTGGCCTACTTCCTTCTCCTCTATGGCGACGTGTCCGATGCCATCGCCCGCCAAAAGAAACAAGAGGAGACGCTGCGCGCCGACTTGACGCAGGCCAAGCAGAGCGAGTTCGAATACCACAAAGACCTGGCCGAGCTGACCGAACGTCAGCAGCGCCAGCGCGAGCTCAACAAGATCCTTCCCGAGACGACCGAGTATCCCGCGTTCTTGTCCGCTGTTCAGGGCGTGGCCAACGTCTCGGGCGTGTCGCTCCAGGGGTGGTCTCCGCAAGAAGAGGTCACCGCGAAATTCTTTGCTCGTGTTCCCATGCGCCTCAGCCTGCTGGGTAAATTCCACCAGGTGGCGAAGTTCTTCTATGGCGTTGGCCAGCTCGATCGCATCATCAACATCGAAAACATCTCGCTGCTCGATCCCAAAGCCCAGGGCAACGAGCTGACGATCAAAGTCGACTGCCTGGCCACGGCCTTCCACACCATCGCCACGGCGCCGGCGCCCAAGCCGGCCACGGTGACCCCATGATGGCCCCGCGCACGAAAGCATCCGTCGTGCTTGCGGCGATGCTGCCTTTCGGGCTCGCTGCCTTCGTTGCTTGCGGTAGCACGCCGGCCGCCGCCCCCACGGCCGACGCCGGTCCTGCGCCGAAGGCCGTCGTGCCGGTACGTGGTCCTGCTGCGGTAGTGGCTGCGCCGACGTCGTCGGTACCGCTCCCCAAGGCCGATTTTCGCGAAGAGGATTTCTCCGAGACCGACCACGGGCGCGATCCCTTCCGTTCTTTCGCGAAGCTCTTTTCGGACCAGGGCAAGACACGCGTCAAGTCCCAGCGCCTGGTGCTGCTCGATCACTTTGCGATCGACGACCTCAAGCTGATTGGTCTGGTGACGCGCACCGACACGCCGCGGGCCATGCTGGTCGATCCCAGCGGTCGTGGCTGGGTCGTGACCAAAGGCCAGTTCATTGGTCGTGCCGAGCTGGTGCACGCCGGGGGTCCCGGAGGCGTCGACTACGAGCTCAACTGGCGGGTCGACCGCATTCGCGAGGGTGATCTCGTGCTCGTTCGCGAGGATCCGGCCCACTCCGACGTTCCTCCGGCCACCCGCGTGATCGCCCTGCGCGCCGTCGAAGCCGAAACGCCACAGTAACCACGACGCGATCCGAAAGGATTCGCGAATCGGATTGAACCGCCCAGCCGCCAAGGCCGCCATGATTCCCAGTCCCTTGTCGCTCGTGGCGTCGTGGCGGTTTCCGCTCTGGATCGGCACCCACTTCGATAAGCCTTCCCATTCTTTTTTCACCACGAATTTGTTCGTCTGTGCGCCAAAAAGTTACGCTCACATCAAGAACTGCATGCTGCGGAAGAAACTGCATATTGCGAAGTGGGCTCAAGGAGCGATTTTGGCGTTGCTCGGCGTCCTTGCGCCGGTTCGGGCTGGGGCGGCGGGATTGAACCACGTCGAGAGCGTCAAGGTGTCGGCGCATCCCATCCCCAATGCGGGCATCGGCAGCGACGTCGTGATCAGCACATCGGAGGCCGCCCGCTATTCTGCGCGGTTGCTCGACGGAGGCAAGCGCCTGCTCGTCGACATCTCCGATGCGGACATCACCTTCTCCGACGGTGCGATCAGCGATCGCACGGGCGTCGTGGCTGGTGTGCTGACCCAGGCCTTCCGCCAGGAGGGCAGCTCGGTCGTGCGCGTGGCTGTCACGCTGTCCGATCAAGTCACCTACCGCATCCGGCCCCAACCTGGCGGCCTTCTGCTCGCCCTTTCGCCGGCGGATGTCGAACGCGCCGGAGCCCCGTCGACATCTTCTTCGACACCTGGTTCGTCGGCCCTGCGCGTCGCGGACGTTCGGTTCGTCCACACCCGCAGCGCCGACACGGTCACCATCGACCTCTCGGGCGTTGCCGGCTTTACGACTTCCAATGGCTCGGCCGGAAAATCACGTTTGGAGATCAAGGGTGCGAGCCTGCCCAAGGAGCTCGAGCGCACACTCGATCTGTCCCAGAGCAGCACCAGGGTGCGCGCCGTGTCGACGTTCAAGACCGGTGACAAGGTCATTTTGGAAGCCGATCGCGCCAGCGACGTCATGCCGAAGGTCGTCACCCAGGGAAACTCGCTCGTCTGGACGTTTGCGCGTGCGGCCGATGCCCCTTCCAGCGAATCCGGCGTCGGGCCGGACGGCGGCGCCGCCCGCAAG
>JBBSDY010000175.1:0-7332 GCA_038240245.1 Polyangiales bacterium | reverse complement strand
GTGGCTTGCCCCGAGCGAAATCATCAACGTTCCGTGCGGCGGATCGGCGGAAGCGACCATCCTGCCGCGCAAGCTCCGCTAGCCTTCGCCAGCTGCGAAAACCCGCGGCCGAAAACTTTTCTCACCTTCACCCGTAAGAAACGGTGCCCTTCCCCGTTTCCTTGCCGAGGTGACCCCCCATGAGAAAGCCATTGTTCGCTCTGCCCCTTTTCTTGCTCGGTTGCGCGAGCACCGGCAGCTATGTCCGGTCGGATGGCACGACGTTGGGACGGGTCGTCGTCTATCGCAACGGTGTCGCGTACTTCGAGCGCACGGCGCAGGTGAACGACGACGTTCTCAAGCTGTCGGTGCCCGCCGACAAGATCGACGACTTCTTGAAGTCGCTGACGGTCACCGACGCCAGGACGGGTGAGCGAGCGCCCGTTGATTTTCCCAGCGGTTCGGGAGCTTCCGGTTCCGGTTTCACCGACATGAAGATCCACCTCGTCGGCAAGGGGCCCCACCAGGTCAAGCTCAGCTACGTCACCGAAACTCCGGCGTGGAAACCGAGCTACCGGGTCATGCTGGGCAAGGGGGGCAAGGTCGATGTGCAGGCGTGGGCCATCGTCGACAACACGTTCGGAGAGGACTGGAACAACGTCAAGCTCGGCGTGGGCTCGAGCTCCGCGCTCTCCTTCCGATTCGATCTCCGTTCGGTGAGGTTCGTCCAGCGCGAGACGCTCCAGTCGAACGATCTCTTTGCCCTGGCGCCGCCAACGGGAGGGTCATCCTATGGTCAATCGCCCGCCGACCGGCGTGTTCTCGGCGAGCTCACCGACGGCGCCATCGCCGCCAACGACGCCCTGCCGACGGCCAGGAGCGAAGAGCAGAAGAGGGCGCCAGCGTCGGTTTCGGCGCCTGGAAAGTACCGCGCGGCGGCGCCCTCCAAGAGTCTACGCGAGCCAGAGCCACAGGTCGAAATGGCCACGGGAGGCATGGCCCTGGGTGCCGGCCATGGCGCTTCGGCGCAAGGCTCGGACATGTCTCGCATGGCGCAGGCCCTCAAGACGTCCAATCGCCAGGTCGTCATCGAGGGTTTCGCCGACAAGAGCGACAAGGATAAGTTCGCCGCGTCGCTCGACCGCGCCAACAAGGTTCGCGATCAGCTCGTCAAGAACGGCGTCGATCCGAGCCAGGTCGTCGCCCTGGGCCAGGGAGAGCGGGCGGGTCGGGCCGGTGGCGTGCGCCTGCTCGAGGCGCCCCCTGCTCCTCCCGCGCAGGCCGTCCAGCCCGGAGCCACTCCGACACCCGTCGCTGCGCAATCTCTCGATCCCATCGGAACGTCGCACTTCGAATCGACCACCGCGATGTCGGTGGCCAAGGGCTCGTCGGCGATGGTCTCCATTCTGGACACCCAGACCGACGGCGAGGTCGTCTACCTGTTCGACGCGGAGAGCCCGCGCGGCAATGCGGGCTTTCCGTTCAAGGCCGTGCGTCTCAAGAATCCGACCGACTCGGTTCTCGAAAGCGGTCCGGTCACCGTGTTCGGCGAGGGCAGGTTCATCGGCGAAGGTCTCTCCGAGCCCATCCCCGCGCACTCCGTCGCCTTCGTTCCGTTTGCCCTCGACCGACAAGTCGTCGTCGAGTGCAAGGATACGGCCCACGATAGTATCTCGCGCATTCTGTCGGTCCAGCGCGGCGTGTTTTCGAGCGAGGTTCAGCACACCCGACGTTTCACGTACGAGCTACACAACCGCCTGAGCGACGCTGCCACGGTCTATGTCCGTCACACCATCGCCGACGGCTACAAGCTCACCAGGGGCACCAAGGACGTTCCCGAGCGCATCGGCGCGGCGCACCTTTTTCGGGTCAGCGTTCCCGCTGGCGGCACCACCGAGCTGGTAGTCGAAGAGGCGACGCCCGTCTTCAAGACCGTCGACCTTCGTTCGCCGGGCGACATGGACCAGGTGCGCGTGTACCTCTCGGCGGGCGCGGTGGAGACGCCGCTCAAGGGGGCCATCGAAGAGCTCATCAAGATGCAGCAGGATCTCGGCAACGTCGAGCAACGCATGCTGACGACGCGCGAGCAGATGCAGGAGTACCGCACGCGCATGGACGAGCTGCATGGCCAGGTCTTGAGCCTGCGCCTGGTCAAGACGGGCAGCGGTCTCATGCGAAGTCTCGAGAAGAAGCTGCAAGACGTGAGTGACAAGCTCTCGCAGTCCACGCTCGATCTGGCGGCGCTCGAAGAGAAGGCGATGCTGCTGCGCATCCACTTCCAGGATGGCGTCGCCGAGCTTTCGCTACAGAAGAAGGTTTAGACGACACCGGCGCAGATTGTTGTCTGGCGATCGCCCCCCGAGCGACTTAGCCGGTGGGTCCCCTGACAGCCGAGCTCGGATCGCGCCGCCGACCATCATGCGCAACCTATTGAAAAACATCACCATTTTCGGCCACTCGTGGCTCGCGATGTCGCTGGTCGTGGGATGCACCGGTCACATCGGCAGCATCCAGGGCGTCGAGGGCAATGCAGGTCCGGGCGGCACCCGGGGTGCGGGGGGAACGGCCACGTCCCCACCTCCGGACGAGCTGCTCCCCTACAGCCCCGCCGAGCCAGCGCTCGCTCGCCTGACCGGTGCCCAGTACGCGAACGTGATGCGCGATCTTCTGGGCCCGGCGATCAAAATCCCCGACCTCGAGGCCGACACCCGCCCGTACCTTTTTTCGGTCATTGGCGCATCGACGACCACCATCTCCGAGCACGGTGTCGATCTTTACGGGCAAGCCGCCCTCACCATCGCCGCTAAGGCCTTCGGCGACACGGCCGGTCGAGCCGCTCTCGTTCCGTGCCCGGTGACATCGCCGCTCGACGCAGCCTGTCTCGGTCAGTTCATCCAGACGTTCGGCCTGCGCGCATGGCGTCGTCCGCTCGAGTCGATCGAGGTGCAGCGCTACCAGGCCTATGGGGCGCAGGTGGGCCTTGCCGACGGGTGGACCGCCCTCGAGTACGTGACGGCCGGCATGCTAACGTCGCCGAACTTTCTCTACCGCGTCGAGCTCGGCGAGACGGATCCCGAGCATCCGGAATGGCTCCGCTACACGGGCTACGAGATGGCGTCCCGTCTGTCGTTCTTGTTGCGCAACACCCTTCCCGACGCCGAGCTCTTCGCCGCCGCCAAAAGCGGCGAGCTCGCGACCCACGAGGGCGTCCTTCGCCAGGCCAATCGGCTCCTCGGAGAGGCTGCACCCACCGCCGAGATGATCAAGCAGCTTTACTCCGAGTACCTCGACCTGCCGCTCCTGGCCGGCGTCGCATTCCCCAAGACGATGGACCCGAACGGCACCATCGGGGCGTCGATGCAAAGCGAAGTCGTCGGTATCGTCAATCGCATTGCCCTCGAGCAGCCTGCCGACATGCGAACGGTGTTCACCACGCGGACGACGTTCGTCAACCAGGACCTTGCCAGCTTGTACGGTCTTGCCGCCGCCTCACCGAATGGGCTCACCCAGGCCGAGCTGCCCACCGATGGGGCTCGCGCCGGCATTTTGACCACGGGCGCGCTCCTGACCCTCAACAACCGACCCAACCGGACGTCGCCGACCATTCGAGGGTTCTTCGTTCGGCAGCGCCTGCTCTGCGGCACAGTCCCCCCGCCGCCGCCGGGAATTCCCCCCATCAGCGAGGACGGCACGGGCCCGCCCAAGACCATTCGCCAGAAGCTCGAAGCACACCGGGCCAATCCGACGTGCGCCGCGTGCCACAAATCGATGGATCCGCTCGGGCTGGGAATGGAAAATTTCGATCAGTACGGCCAGTACCGCACGACGTACGATTCGGGTGCCGCCGTCGATGCCAGCGGCGATCTCGACGGCCAGGCATTCGTCGGCGCCAGGCAGCTGGGTGATTTGCTCTCCAAGGACGAGCGAACCGTGGACTGTCTCATCAAGCAGCTCTACCGGTATGCCTCTTCGAGGCTCGAGGCAGACTCCGAGGCCATCGTCCTCGCCGACCTCAAGGGCTCGTTCGCCCAGCAGGGCTACCAGATGAAGCCCCTCTTGCTCTCGCTCGTGGGCAGCGACGGGTTTCGCCACTTGAAGACAGAGGCGCCATGACCATCGTCAAGACTCCCCGCCGGGCGATCGCGCGGCGCATGGTGCTAAGGGGCCTCTTCGGGGGCGCGGCGTTCAGCCTCGGTCTTCCGCTGTTCGAGCAAATGCTCAACGACAATGGGACCGCCCTCGCCGCCGGCACGGTGCTTCCCCAAGCGCTACGGGCTCTTCTTCTGGGGCAACGGGCTTCCCTGGACGTACCGACATCGCGGCCAGAACGACGGCAACTTCATGCACGATCTGCCCGACGCGCTGAAGGATACCTACACCCCCGACGCCACGGGCACCGACTGGGTGATGACCGACACCCTGAAGCCGCTCGAAAGGCACAAGGCCAACATCAACGTGGTCACCGGTCTCGAGCCGCACACCACGATCCCCACCGCTCCGCCCGGGCTTGGTGATGCCCACATGCGCGGCACGTGCATCGCTCTCAGCGCCGACATGATCAGGCCCGAGGGGTTCGACCACGATCCCCACATCTATGCGCTCAATCGCGCCACGCTCGATCAATACATCGCCAAGCACCCGCAATTTTACACGGACGGGGCGCCGCTCTTCAAATCGCTCGAGCTCGGTATGAGCACCGCGACGCTGCACAACTTCGGCGCATGGCTGGCCGTCTCGCACAACGGCCCTAACTCGCTCAACCTCGCCATTCGCGATCCGCAAAAGTTTTTCGATCAGGTCTTCGCCGTCAAGCCCGATCTGCCCGAGATCGCGCGACGAACGGGCCTTCTCGATGCCGTTTCCGAAGACACCCGCCAGCTGCAGAAAAAGCTGGGCGCCCGCGACCGCGCCCGTCTCGACGAGCACCTGACGCACATCAGCGAGATCGAGCGCCGGCTCTCGGTGACCCGCGCCGCCTGCACGACGCCTGCGTCGCCCATGGGTACGTTCAATTCCGAGCTCAACGTCGTCGACAAGCTCAACGTGATGTCCGACATCCTGGTGGCAGCGCTGCGCTGTGACATCACCCGCGTCTTTACCATCGCCTTTACCACCAGCGCGTCGCTCCTTCAGATGAACGGCGCGGGCGTCATCAATGGAACCGGCGCGCACCAGCTCCACGATGCTTGCCACGCGGGTGAACGCGACATCATCACCGCGTTCACGCGCATGAACCTCTCTGCCTACGCCACGTTGCTCGACAAGATGACGGCCGACAAGGACGTCAACGGCCAGACGCTGCTCGACAACTCGGTCATCCTCGGCACGTCGGAGTACGGCGAGGGATACACCCACAGCAACAAAGAGACGCCCGTGATCATGGCCGGCAAGGCGGGCGGCGCGCTCGATACCGGGTGGCACGTGCGCGACGAGGGGGGCAACCTCGCGCGGGCGCACCTCACCGTGCTGAGGGCACTGGGCATCGATGCTCCCAGCTACGGCTTCAATGGCGGCGAAACTTCGAGCGCTCTACCGTTTCTGAAGGTTTGAGCACGCCAGCGACTCTACGAGCGCTCGCTCACTGTAAGGGAACGATCCCTGCCCCCCCATCGAGAAGTCGAGCGATCGCATGGGCAGCGCCAGCCTCGGGGGTATCGTCCTCGACTTCGACTTGCGCGTGGTGGCGATCGTCGACGAGCTTCAATACACCGACGACCTTGGCGTCTTTCAGTCTGCGCACGACGAAGTGATCGGGTTGCCCGTCGTCGAGGCGATAGATCTCACCGCCAAACTCGAAAGTCCCGTCCGGCCGTCGATGGGCTCGCTCCATGCGTCGAGCGTGCAACGAATTCGTGGTGCCCGTTCTGCGACTTAGGTCCCATCAGGGCGCCTGCGGCTTCGTGCTGAAAGTCGCTTTCACGTCCCGGAGCACATGCCCTTGTCGCACTTGAGGATCGTGGGGCGGCTGCACGTGGCCGGACATCCGAGCGTAGCGCAGACGCCTGCCGGAGCTGGCGCGCACCCCTGGGGCTTGGGCTGGCCATCGAGGACGACGCACCGATCGTTGGCGATGAGCAGCTTGGTGGCGATCTCGGGGCACGAGCAGCAACCCCCGCTGTCGCTCGCGTAATCGACTGCGAGAACGCAGTCATCGTTGGTCGCGCAGGGGCCGTATTGGGTCACCGACGTGCATTGTCCCGCGACGCAGACCGCACCGTGGACGTCTTGACACTGCGAACCGGGACACGCGACGCAACCGGTATCGCACGAGGCCGGCACGGGATCCGATGCGTTGTCGGCCGACACGCAGGGCTCGTTCTTCACGTAGTCGCGGTTGAAAGCCGATCCGCAGCCGCGAAAGCAGCAGCCCTTGCTGGCGTGCCCATAGGCGATGATGCAGTCTTCGTTCTTCGCACAAGTGAGCGCTCCCGTGGCGCCGCCGGTGCCCGAGCTGCCGCCGGCCCCGGCTGCACCCGAAGCACCTCCTCCGGAGCCAGAAGCGGCGGACCCCGCCGCACCGGAGCCGGAGGCTCCAGCGCCAGACGCGCCGGCATTGCCACTGCCCGAGGCGCCACTCCCGGCGTCAACTCGGTCTGCCCCCGATTCCGTCGTGCTCGCGTCGTTCTGGCCGTTCGAGGTCGATGAGCCGTCGGATCCGGAGCACGCCCAGGCGACGCAGCAACCCGTGATAGCCAGGGCCCGATTCAGTTTCGCTAAGGTCGTCATCTCGGGCGCTCGAGCAAGGTTCGTGCCCCCCCTGTCGCCCTCGTTCCACCGCAAGCAGGACGGGGATGGCATGATCGAGTATGGCCGCCATGTCCGGCCTTCTGGACTGGCACACATGGCACACCCGCCCCACGCCGTCTGGTGCCTGTCGTCGGGCGAGCGACGTTACTTCGACAGATACGCGGACCAGACGCGGTCATTCACTCCCGAGCCGTCGTTGTAGTTCACGCCGCAGAAATTGAGATCGGCCGTCACCGGCAAGGAGACCGTGCCGCTGCAGTCGGTGGTCGGGTAAAGGATCGCCTGGGTGGTCGGGGTGAGGAGCGTGATGTACGACGCGCCGCCGGCGACCACGAGCTCGTGGCAGCCAGACCCGACGAAGGTCTGCAGAATTTGACTGGTGGCGTCGCAATGCAAGCGAATGCTGGCGCTTGGCGACAGCGTGCAGTCCGCGTCGCAGCCGAGCGATCCGTCGTTGGTGCCGTTGTCGCATGCTTCGGTTCCCTGTTGGACGCCGTCGCCGCAGTACTGCGTCACGCCGTACTTGGTGGCGAGCATCGCGCCGAGCGTATTTCGCTCCTGGGACGTCAGAGCTCGGTCAAAGATCATGACCTCCGAGATGACTCC
>JBBSDY010000174.1:0-7369 GCA_038240245.1 Polyangiales bacterium | reverse complement strand
CCACGCACGAGTTGGTGGTCCCCAGGTCAATCCCGATGATCTTACTCATGGACCAGCCGCCAGGTTAGCACCACTGCCCGTCAATTCGGGGCGGGTTTGTCCTTGTCACCTTCACCGTTTTTTTGCAGGGGCTTGGCGACGACCACCATGGCCGCCCGGACCAGCTTGTCGCCCATGGCGTAGCCGGGCTGCACCTCGGCCACGACGGTGCCGGGCGGATGCTCGTCGGTCTCGACCTGCTGGATGGCCTCGTGCTGGGAAGGGTCGAATGCTTTGCCCACCGCGGCGATGCGCTTGATGCCGATGCGGCCGAGCGTGTCGGCGAACTGCTTCAAGACCATGCCCACGCCGTCGGCGACCGCCTTGGCATCGCTGGCCTGACCAGCATGGACCACCGCGCGCTCGAGGTTGTCGAAGACCGGCAAGAGGTCGCGCAAGAGCTCTTCGCGGCCTCGCTTTTGGGCGTCCTCGAGCTCGCGTCGGGTGCGCTTGCGAAAGTTATCGTAGTCGGCCGCGGTGCGCAGGAGCTGATCGCGCACGCGGGCGATCTCGGCCCGGGCTTCTTCGAGCGAATCGGCCGTCTTTTCGGCCGACCCGGAGGCGGCGGGGGGGGCCGGAGGCTCGCTGTCGCCCTGGGGGGACTTTGCAACGTCGTCAGCCTGGCCCGTGCGCTCGTCGTTCGTACTCATGAGTAGAGCGCACTATAGCCGTGCTCGTCCGGCGCGCAATCGCCAGATGCCAGCTCGGTCTGGCCCTGGTACGACTGCAGGCAGCGGTGCTACCGGACGCGCGAGTTGATGAGGGCAACGAGCGCGCTGATGTCGAAAGGCTTCTCGATACAGGTATTCGAGATCGTATCGAGGAACGCGTTCGTCTTTGGTGAGAAGACGCCGCCAGTCATGAAGACGAGGCGATCGACGAGCTGGGGAGCCACTTGCGACAGGGCCTTGTAGAAATCCATGCCACTGATCTCGGGCATCATCAGGTCGCAGAAGATGATGTCGAAGGCGGTGTCGGTCTTGATTCGCTCGAGGGCGTCACGCCCGCTGGTCACCGGAACGACCTCGTGGTCGGGATCGAGCAACAGACGTAGCGTGTTGCCGATCTGGGGCTCGTCGTCGACGATGAGAAGCCGGCCCTTGCGACCCACGCGATCGCCTGACGACGGGTCTTGCGCGGGAGTATCCCCCGATCTCGGTTTGCCTGGTGTCATCCCGCCCGATCCGTCGCCATAAGGCCCCTGCCCTACCGGCGTCTCGGGCAACGTCTCCTGGACCCACGAGTCTGTCAAGCCACGAAAAGTCGCCCCGTCCGCCAAGCTCGGCTGACACCCGAGCCCCGCGGTGCTAGCGAACAACGGGTGGAGCAGTCCCCCCCGCCGGCGCTCACCGCCGAGCTGAACGAGCCCCAGGCAAGGGCTGTCGCGGCCATCGAGGGCCCCCTTCTGGTGTTCGCCGGGGCGGGAAGCGGAAAGACCCGCGTCATCACCTTCCGGGTCGCTCACCTGGTGGCCACCTACCGTGTCCCGCCTTACCGCATTCTTGCAGTGACATTCACCAACAAGGCTGCCGGCGAAATGCGCGCACGTCTGGGCAAGTTGGCCGGACCCGAGGTCACCCGCGACCTCTGGGTGGGGACCTTTCACGCCACCTGCGCGAGGCTCCTTCGTAGGTACAACCTTGCCGCCGGCCTCGATAAAAACTTTCTCATCTACGACGACGGCGACCAGCGGGCCGTCGTCAGCCGTGTCCTGAAGGAGCTCGATCTCGACGAGCGTCGCTACCCGGTGCGCATGGTCCTTTCGCGGATCCACAAGGAAAAGCAAGAGGGTCGCGGGCCCGATCAAATGCAGCTCCGCGACTGGGCCGACGATCAAGTGGTCAAGCTCTACGAGCGCTACGAGCACCACTTGAAGGCCGCCAATGCGGTCGACTTCGAAGATCTCATCTTGCGGGTGACGCGCATCGCAGAATCCGAATCGCCGGAAGGCGAAGACCTGAGAAACCGCTTCCGCTACGTACTGGTCGACGAGTTTCAGGACACCAACCACATCCAGTATCGCCTGGTGAGGCAGCTCGCGCGAAATCACAAGAACCTCTGCGTCGTCGGCGACGACGACCAGAGCATCTATCGCTGGCGCGGTGCGGACATCCGCAACATCCGGGGGTTCCGCCAAGATTTCCCGGGCGCCGAGGTGATCAAGCTCGAGCAAAACTATCGATCGTCCGCGCGCATCGTGCGGGCCGCCCTCGCCGTGATCAAGCCGAGCCGCGACCGCGAGCCCAAAGAGCTGTGGACCGCCAACGGCGACGGAGCGAAGGTGGCCCTCGTCGCCGCGGCCGATGAGCGCGACGAGGCCGCATTCCTGGTTGCCCAGATCCGGGAGCTGCAGCGCGAAGGCTTCTCGCTGCAGGACCTCGCGGTGTTCTATCGGGTCCATGCCCAGTCGCGCGTGCTCGAAGAAGTGATGCGAACCGAGAAGATCCCTTACCAGATCGTGGGGGGCACCAAGTTCTTCGAGCGCGCGGAAGTGAAGGACCTGCTGTCGTACCTGCGTGTGCTCACGAACCCTCGCTCCGACGTCGATCTCTTGCGCATCATCAATGTCCCGGCCCGGGGCATCGGCACCACCACCATCGATCGTCTCATCGCCCTGGCCGACGAAAACCGCACGAGCGTGTACGAGGCGCTCGAAGCTGCTCTTTCTTCGCCCGACATCGGCGGTGCGGCCCGCAAGAAGATCGCCTCATTTCGCGCGCTCATGGCAGCTCTGATGGAAAAAGTGGCCACCGAGAATCCGAGCGATGCCGCCACGTCGGTGCTCCACGAAACGGGGTACCGCAAGGGCCTCGAGAACGAGGACAATGCCGAGTCCGACGCGCGCCTCGAGAACCTCGCCGAGCTCGTGGGATCGATCATCGAATACGAAGTCGAGATGCAAGCCGCAGGAGAAAAAGCAACGCTCGCCGGCTACCTCGAACGGGTGACCCTGGTCGCCGACGTCGATCAGATGAAGGACGCGGCGCGGCTGGTGTTGATGACGGTGCACAGCGCGAAGGGGCTCGAGTTTCGCGGCGTCTTCTTGACGGGCATGGAGGACGAGCTCTTCCCCTACAAGGGGCTCGCTCCCGGAGAAGAAGAAGAGCTCGAGGAGGAGCGCCGCCTCGCCTACGTGGCGCTGACCCGAGCCCGCGAGCGTCTCTTCATTACGCACACGGCAACGCGCATGCTCTTCGGGCAGACCCGCTACAACCGGCCCAGTCGCTTTCTCACGCAGCTACCGCCCGAGGACGTCGAGCAAATTGTCACCCGCGCGCCTCCCCCGCGGTTCGTCGATCGGCAAGGGTGGTCGACCTCGCCGCGCCAAAACGGCGGCTCGTGGCAGCATCCGCAGCACCCCGTGGTCCCGGTACGCCCCCTCCACGTCGCGCCCGGTGAACGCTACGTCGACCGCGAGGCGTTCGACGATGTGCCCGCCGATGCCGAGATGGGCGAGGGTCTGCACCGCGGCTCGCGCGTCCGCCACGCGCGCTTCGGCGAAGGAGAAGTCCGCCGCGTCGAACGCTCCAACGAGCTCTTCGTGGTCGCCTTCTTTCCCGGATGGGGCGAAAAGAAAATCCTCGCGCGCTACCTCGAGCCAGGCTGAGCGCTAGAGCGACTTGAGAAACGCGACGAGGGCGTCGCGGTCGGTGGTGGGTAGGGCGAGGAGCCTGTCTTTCACGGCCGAGGCTTCACCTCCGTGCCAGAGCACGGCGTCGATGAGCTTGGCGGCGCGGCCGTCGTGCAGGTAGTGGCAGGGGCCCTGGTTGGGCGCGGGGTTCAAGGTCTGATCCTTCTGGTAGCCGGCGGCGACCTCGTCACAGAGACCGATGGCCCACAGCGGCGGCGTTCGCCACATCGCGGGGGTGGCCGCGTACTCGCCCTGGCTGTCGTCGGCGAGATCGGGACCCATGTCATGCAGGAGCAGGTCGGTGTACGGATGGATCACCTGATCGCGCATCTCGAGGAAGGGGGAGTTGTTGCCGGTGTGCTGGTTGGACACGTGGCAATTCACGCAGCCGAGCTGAGCGAACATCGCCTCGCCGCGCACCACCTGCGGATCTTTGAGATCGCGACGTGGCGGAATGCCGAGCTCTCGCATGTAGGTCACCAGCAAGTTCAAATCGCCGTCGGAGAGCTCGGGCGTGGCCTTGTCGGCGGCCTTGCAGCTCGCCTGGTTCGTTCCGCAGTCGTGCTTGGGAAAGACGCTCGTGGTCACGCCGATGTCGAGGTTCAGCGCCTCGGCCACCTGGTGACGGACGCTCGCCTTCGAGGCCTTCCACCCGAAACGACCGATCTTCATCGTGCCGTCCTCGGGATCGAACACCAGATTGGGAACGCCCTTGATGCCGTCCTTGTTGCAGTCAGTGGGATCGGCGTGGGCGAGAATGTCGGCTTCGGGAATGGACTCGAGTAGCCCCATACCGATGAGCGGACGCGCGAGCCGCACCGAGTAGGCGGCAGGATTTCCGGCGGTGAGCCCCGCGAAGGTCGTGGTCGGCTTGCTCAGTGTGTACGCCGTTCCGTCTTTGAACTGGCCGTTGACCGTCTGGTATTGAAAGCTTGCCGTGCCCTCGGCGGTGCCCGAGACGGCCTTGTTCTGAAGCTGGTGGCCATAGTTGGGATCGGCCTCGGGGGCTCCGTTGGCGTCCTTGCCCATGCCGGAGAGCTTGACCACCACCGAGTCGAAGGGCGCTCCCGCCGCGGGAGGCACGCCGCGGTTGTTGTGCGAGTGGCAACCTTCGCAGGCCACCTGGTTCAAGAGCGGGCCAGCCATACCCGCGTGAACGGCGGTGTCGGCCGCGGGCAAATCGTTGTTGGCTTCGATGTGCTTGCCGGTGGTGTAGTCGGTGTGGAAGAGCCGGCGACCCTGCACGAAGTTGGCTGCGTTCTCGCCGAGAATGTTGGGCGCCATCTGCGAGTAATACAGATCGTGCCGCTGGCGCAGGTACGACATGGTGGCCGTGCCCGCGGACCAGCCCGCTTCATCGGGGCCCATTCGGTCGGGGAGCGTGCCGGCGGCAACCGCCTTGGCGATGGGACCGTTCGCCGAGCAATCGTAGGGATGGGGGAAGCTGTCCTCCATCTCCGGCGGAACCGTCATCGTGCAGTCTTGGTTGGCGGGCGTCAGCGTGCCCTTACCGACCACATAGCGGAACGAGTCGGAATAGTAGTTCGCCTGGGTGTAGCAGCCGTTGGTGAAGGGCGGTCCGTTGAGCGTGCAGCCGCCGGGAAGCGGCAAGATGTTGCGAACGTGTGCGCCCTGCACCGTTGGGTAACGCGCGAGAAAGATGCCAAACTCGATCTGGAGCTGGTCGCCCATCTGGATGGTGCGATGCTCGCGGTCGTTGCGGTTGATCGTGTAGGTGTACTTCTGCGTGTTGCAACCGGTGCCGTTGGGATCTTGCGCGCAGCCCGCGGGAAGCACGTTGTTCGATGCGCCGCCGGCGTTGCCCGCAAACGCGTTGCCGTCGACGCCACCGTAGATTTTCCAGGCGCGGATGTTGAGATCGGCGCCGCCTTGCTGCTGCGAGGCGAGGGACTGCTTGCTGTAGTACTGGTTGGCGTTGGGCAAGTATGTGACGACGATGGTGGTGCCGCCGGCCGGGATGCTGTCGTCGAGGATGTACTCGAAGGTGCGATCTTCGAAGTAGTGATCGTGGTAGATGGCGAACGTGTCTTCCATCTCGTGACGGAAACGCACGCGGCCCGCGCCGCGGAAGATGATGTGCTTGGTTGCCGGATCGACGTACGAGACGGGGTTCATCGGCGGCGCGGCCGGAGCAAAAAGCGGGGAGTACGAGAGGGCCTGCCCGGAGCACGCGCCCAGGTTGGCCATCTCGTTGCCGCCCATGGCGGGGCAAGTGGCGAGGGCGCCCGGCGTTCCTTCCTTGAAGTAGGCGTACATTTGCTGCACGTCGGCGTCGGGTACTGCCGACGCGGGGAACGACGGCATGACCGCGGTCGTGCCGGCCTTGGGTACGGGCATGCGAACCTGTGCAAGGAACGCAGCGGCGGTGCCTTCGGCGCTGGCCACGTAGGTAAAGAGGTTGGGGACGGCCGGGTTGGCCGACGCACCAAACGCGCTGTGGCATCCGCCACAGAGCTGAAGAAAGCTGCCCGGCAACGACGCGGCCGCACTGCCCGCAGGCTTGCAGGCCGCGATGACGCCGCTGTCCGCGCCAGTCGTCCCCCCGCCGTTCGTCCCGTCGGTTGCACCGGTGGTTGCACCGGCACCCGAGCCCATGGTCCCGTCGCCGGTCGCACCTGGGCCATTGTTCCCTTGGTTGCCGAGATCGGACGACGAGCACGCCGCCAGAAGCGCCGCGAAAGCCACGCCCGTGGGGGCCAAGAATCTCATCGTGATGGGCGAGCTGTGACGCGTACGATTCGACATTAGGACGGTATCTCCCGGTGCACAGTGAACCATCCATCTGCGTGTCCGGTGGTGCGCACAATCGTGAAGCAACGCACAGAAATGGTGCATCTTTCTTCGACCAGGCGAACGAAGCGCCACGGTCGGAGGTTCACCTACACGAGGTCGCACTTCGCTTGGCCGTGATTTGCGCGGCGGGTCACGAGCCTACCCACCGTCGCCACCTTCGTGTGAGAATCCGCGCCCGGAGGACGCATGGCCTGGAATGGACTCGGTGTGGACATGGCAACATTGTCACGGCTGTCGAAGGCCAAGACCCGTTCGATCAGCCCCGAGAACTTCTCCGGGGACAAAGGCAAGGGAGGGATGGCGACCGAAGGAACGGGCGCCGCCTGCGCGCGTGAGCTCGGGCGCGGCTGGAAGATCTCGCCGTCGATCAAGATCGCGCCCGGCGAGACGAGGCTTCTAGCTGACATCGAGGGCCCAGGCGCCCTTCAGCAGATCTGGATGACACCAACCGGTACGTGGCGTTTCAGCATCTTGCGCATCTACTGGGACGATTCGCCCACACCGGCCGTAGAGTGTCCAGTTGGTGATTTTTTCGCCAGCGGATGGGGCAAGTTCGCTCAGGTCTCGTCACTCGCAGTGTGCGTCAATCCCGGAAGCGCCTTCAATTGCTACTGGGAGATGCCCTTTCGTAAACGCTGTCGCATCACGATGACCAACATCGCCGAGAGCGAGATGGTCCTCTACTATCAAGTCAACTACGCGCTCACCGAAGTGCCCGACGACGTCGGGTATTTCCACGCCCAGTTTCGTCGCACCAATCCCGTTGCGTACAAGGAGGACTACACCATCCTCGAAGGCGTCGAGGGTCAGGGACATTACGTCGGCACGTACCTC
The DNA here is from genome assembly GCA_038240245.1 of Polyangiales bacterium. Lineage (GTDB taxonomy): Bacteria > Myxococcota_A > Polyangia > Polyangiales > Polyangiaceae > DASWDH01. The sequence goes on along the minus strand of JBBSDY010000174.1, from coordinate 51 downwards.
GCATGGGGCGTCAACAACAACGGCTGGTGGGGCGAGGGTGAGATCAAGTTT
>JBBSDY010000173.1:0-7379 GCA_038240245.1 Polyangiales bacterium | reverse complement strand
TTGATGTCGATCCACTTCTCGCCCGCGGTCGCCCAGCCGGGAAGCTTCTTGGGAGGATCCATGCGCGACGAGTCGTGATCGGAGACATAGGTCCCGTCCTTGGTCTCGAAGTGCATCTTGCCCCCGAAGAAGGCGCACTTGCCGGTCAGCGGAATGGCGCTGCGCCACTCGGCGGGCCCCACGTCGACGAGCTTGCCCTTGACGTATTTGTATTGACGGGCTTGGTCGCTGCGGATGAGCGCAAAGGGGAAATCGACCTGCTCGGGAATGGAGTAGCCGTGAAAGTCGGAGCCACGAATGGGACGCAGGCGATCGGCGGGAACCACGACCAGATCGGTCGTCACGTTGTAGCGGCGGCCCTCGTAGAGGAACGAGTCAATGAACGCAAAGCCATTGCGTCGCTTGGTTTGCCCCACGGCGACGAGATCGCGCGAGCTAACGAGCCCCGAGAAATTCGGCACCTGACGCCCGTCGCGCAAGAACCACGGAATGGCATTGGCGTCGGTCGCACCTTGATCTTGCCAGATCTCCTGCCCGTAGCCGGTGCCGGACTCCGTGTCGGCGAGCCATTTGGCCAGATGTCGCGACAGATCGGGCTCGCTCTCGGCCAGTGCAGCTCGGCTCGGAAGGCGCGCATACATGGGCGAAATGGATTTGACCAGCCCGTACATGTACGGAAACCGCGAGGCCGTGTTCGGACGACGTGCGAGTGCGCGCACGATGTCATTGTTCGTGTCGCGGGTGGCGGTGGGTCCGACACAGACGAAGCCCATCGGCTCGATGGGGTAGAAACCTTGCGGGCAGCCTGCGCCTTTCGACACCGGCTGCTCCGATGTTTTCATGACGGCCCCTGCCCGCAGGTAGCCGAGCTTCTTCGAGGTGAGATCAGGCCGCTCGTACACCCAGGTCTCTTGCGCGAGAGCAGCCACGAAGGCAGAGTCGGAAAGGGCAGGGGAGGACGGGGACGGAGCTGCGGGCGACGCCGCCGCGCCCGATCCCCTGGCGGCCGCGGTGGCCACTGCGGGGTGATCGAGATCGCCCGCGCGCGGGGAATCCTTGGACGCGCCGGTGCAGCCGGAGATCATCCACAGCCAAACAAGAGCCCATCCGGCCCGCATCGGTCGTCCTTAGAGCAAAGGGCCACGAATGGCCCAATTTCTGAGAGGAAGGGCCTAGGCCGGCTCTTCGTGGCTCATGCAGTGCAGCGTTCCCATGCCCCACACCAGATCGACGGCGTGGATGCCCACCACGTCGCGGTCGGGGAAAAGCTCGCCCAGGATCCCCAGTGCTTCGCGGTCGTTCGGGTCGTTGAAGGTGGGGACCAGAACGAGACCATTGGCGATGTAGAAGTTGGCGTAGCTGGCGGGGAGGCGCACACCCTCGAAAACGACGGGGGCGGGCATGGGCAGCTTGACGACGTCGAGCCGTGCGCCCGTCGCGTCGGTCATGCCGAGGAGCCGCTCGAGGTTCTCTTGCAACGGCGCGTGATTGACGTCGGCCGAGCTCGTTTCGTGAGCGACGACGACGACCCCGGGGCGAACGAAGCGGGCCAGATCGTCGACGTGCCCGTGCGTGTCGTCGCCGGTGATACCGCGCCCGAGCCAGAGCACCTTTTTCACGCCGAGGTAGTCGGCGAAGATGGCTTCGAGATCGGTGCGGCTCTTTCCGGGGTTTCGCTGCTGCACGTCGCTGAGCAGGCACTCCTCGGTGGTGAGCATCGTGCCCTGCCCGTCGAGATCGATGCTCCCGCCCTCGAGAACGATCTTGGGCACGAAGCGCTGCAGGCCGCGCACCTTGGCAATGCGCGAGGGCACGCGGTTGTCGCGTGAGAAGTTGGGGTACTTTGCCCAGCCGTTGAATTCCCAGTCGATCAGGGCCAGCCCTCGTTCGCTCTTCACGAAGCTCGGCGCGGTGTCGCGCAGCCACGCGCGGTCGGTGGGGATGCGAAGAAAATCGATTTGATCGAGATCGGCGCCCGCCCTGGTGAGCGCGCCCCGGGCCGCGTTCTCGGAGCGCTCGCTTTGCAGCAGAAGCGACACGCGCTCGTGACGCGCGAGGCGGCGGATGATCTCGGTGTAGACCCACACGATGGCCGGCAGCTTGCCCGGCCAATCGCCTTCGTGATGCGGCCATCCGAGCCAGGTGGCGCGGTGCGGCTCCCATTCTGCCGGCTGCCGAAAACCGAGGGCTGCCGGCTTTGCGTTCGCTACTCGAGCCACCGGCGCGTCAGCCCGTCGTAGGCGTCGATGCGGCGGTCGCGCAAAAACGGCCAGTTTCGCCGCACCGACTCGGATTTTGCGGGATCGCATTCGACGACGAGGATCTCTTCTCGATCGACCGACCCCTTGGCAACGAGCACGCCGGAGGGATCGGCCACGAACGAGCCACCCCAGAACTCGATGCCGCCGTCTTTGGCACCCTCGTGGCCGACGCGGTTGACGGCGGCCACGAAGATGCCGTTGGCGATGGCGTGCGAACGCTGCATGGTCTCCCAGGCGGCGTGCTGCGAGACGCCGTACTCGGCCTTCTCGGAAGGGTGCCAGCCGATCGCGGTGGGATAGACGAGAACGTCGGCGCCCTGCATCGCGGTGAGCCTGGCCCCCTCGGGGTACCACTGATCCCAGCAGATGAGCGTTCCGACCTTGGCGAAGCGCGTGGGGAACACCCGAAATCCGAGATCACCCGGTGTGAAGTAGTATTTCTCGTAATAAAGCGGATCGTCGGGGATGTGCATCTTGCGATAGAGCCCGACGAGTGAGCCGTCGGCGTCGATGACGACGGCCGTGTTGTGGTAGATGCCGGCCGCCCTTCGCTCGAAAAGCGACGCCACGATGGCAATGCCCGCCTCCTTGGCGATCCGTCCGAAGATCTCGGTGGTGGGACCCGGAATCGCCTCGGCGAGGTCGAAGATCTGCGCGTCTTCGCGCTGGCAGAAATATTGGGATCGAAAGAGCTCTTGGAGGCACACGATCTGAGCGCCCATCTTGGCTGCTTCACGCACCTTGGCCACCGCCTTCTCGACGTTGACCGCCGCGTCGGTGCCGCACGACATCTGCACCAGACCCAGCCGAAACGGAGACGCGCTCATGGCATACGGTATAAGCCTGGCAGACCCATCCGTCGAGTGTGTCCTCGCCGGCTATTTGGGGTTGGCGAGCAAGGCCGCCGCCCGGTCGCTGCACGCGCGGTCGCCCTGGTGCTTGCAGATGGCCTTGAGCATGCGAATCTCGTCCGACGACGCGTGCCCGCCGAAAACGCGCGGCTCGAGCGTCGCCCTCGCCTTGGCTTCGCCCTCGCGCCCTTGCAGCGCGAGATCGGTCGTCTTGCCGCCCGATTCTGCGGCTGCCTCGGCCGTCTTGCCGCCGCCACCGGCTCCCGACGCCCAGGGATCGGCGGCCAGCACCGGGCGCGCGCTCCTGGTCGGTGATGCACCGTTGGGTGACGCCTGGGCCGTGGCCTCGCGCGCGAGCTCTCGCTCTTTTTCCTTGTCCTTCTCGGCGGGCTCTTTCGCGGCGCGCGGCAGCTCGTGGATGTCGGTGCCGAGGTAGTCCACTTCCTTCAGCTTGTCGGCGGCCGAGCGCCGGCGGGCCGGGTCGACGGTGGTCGATTGCGCGACCTGACTGAGCAGCATGCGCCGGGTGGGAATGTCGCTCTCTTGGTCGGCGCGCGACAGCAACGCGTCGGCCCAACGCGTTTCGATGTCTCGCACTTCGGGCGCGTCGTGCAGCGTGGTCGCACCCGCCACGTCGGCGGCGATCCGCGCGTGCGCGAGATCGAGATCTCCCTGGGCGGCGAGCTTCTTGGCTTCTTCGAGCGCGATGTGCGCGGGATCGGTCGGTGTCTCGGCGGACGCGGCGGTGGTCGTCGGGCTCTTCGAGCGCTTCATCGCGAAAAGCCCGGCCACGGCAATGAGGCCGACGGCCGCGCCCATCATCAGGTTTTTTACCAGCTTGGACCGGCCGCCGCCTTCGAGGCCGTCGATGGAGGAGGTCGTACCGAACACCGGACCCGAAGGGGGAGGGGGCCGCAGCGTGGAGATCTCGCCGTCCACGGCCGGAGGCTTGGCCGTTTCGTCTTCGCTCGGCGAGATGAGCCGGTGCGCTTCGGGCCCCGGGCGGTAGATCTGCCCCGCGCCGACGAATTTGAGCTTCACTTCGCCGAGCTCGATGGAGTCGCCGGCCTCGAGCAACCCACGCTTGAGAAGCGAGCCGTTTACCCGCACGCCGTTGGCGCTCGCCTTGTCGATGATTTCGTAGCGCCCGCCGCCCAGGGCGTGCACCTCGGCGTGCAGTCGGCTGACCGAGCTGTGCGCAATGCAGATGTTGAGCTCGGGAGCGCGACCGATGGTGAGGGTTGCCGCCGTGATGAGAAACTCTTCGCCCGGCTCGGGGCCGACGATGACGACCAGCCGATCGGGCTTGACCGCCGCAGGGCCACCTCCCGGCAGGGTGGCCGCATTCATGGCGTCCGTCGTCCGCGCGACGGTCTCTTCGTCGGTGAATTCGAGCCGGTAGTCGCCGACCTGCAGAATGTCGCCGGCAATTACCACGTGCTCGCCCACCAGGCGCACGCCGTTGACGTACGATCCGTTGTAGCTCGCGGGATCGGTCACCACCCAACCCGACCCGTCGCGCCGCAGGACGGCGTGCTTGCGCGAGATGTTGCGCTCGGTCAGACGGACCGTGTTCTCCTCGCCTCGACCGATCGAGTATTCCTCGCGCCCCAGCGAAAGCGGAGTGCGCTTCCCTTCGTCATCCTCGATCGTTAGCTTCCACATTCAATGTGTCTCACGAGCCCTCCGACCCCCGGGGCTGGCACGACACCGTGAGTGTACCGATGGCCGACCCCGGAGTGCAACGTGCCGTTTCGGTGGCCTGGCGAGTAGGCTGGCCTTGGGCTATGACAAAGGGCGACCTCGATCCGGTGGGGGCACCCTCGATGCGGCATGAACCACGCATTCTATTTCATCTCCGCACCCGCCCCCAATACCCTGAGAGCCGCTGACAGCGCTCTCGAGACCCTCACCCGCCGGGTTCTTCCCCAGCGCCTGGACTTGCGATTTCACGTCGAATCGAGCCTCCCGCGGCTGCTGGCCAAGCTTCGCTCGCGGGCAGCCGATGCCCTGGTCATCGACGCCCGCGGCGAGGTGGGGCCCATCGACCAGAGCCCGGCCCTTCGTCTCCTGGACGAGCTCTTCGGTCACGACAACATCAGCGGTCCCATCGGGCGCGAGCAGATCTGGCTCGTCGTCGAGCCCAGCGAGCGCGGCACGCGGCTGGCCTTCGAGGCCGGTCGGCTCCGCATCCTGGGCTCCGTAGCTTCCGGGGATTCCGACGCTGTCTTCGGCGAGGTGGTCGAGCGGGTCAGTCAGACGTTGGCCCGGCAAACGAGGGGCAAGATCGCACTTTGCCTGGCGGGCGGTGGCATCGAGGGCCTCTTCTACGAGCTCGGCGCCCTGCGCGCCCTGTCGTATTTCTTGCCCGACATCTCGCTGTGCGATCTGGACATTCACTGCGGTATCAGCGCCGGTGCCATCCTCGCCTCGTTTCTGGCCAGCGGTCTCGGCCCCCGTGAGATAGCCCGCGGCATGGAGCGCGGTGAGGGCAAGCTCGATCGTATCTACAAGCACGACCTCTTCGATCTGAACGTGAAAGAGCTGGTCCGCCGCTGCGGCTCGACGGCGTGGGAGGTCCTGAAGGCAAAGCACACCCCTGCCAGCGCCGCGGCGCGCCTGGTCCCGAGCGGTGTCTTCGCGGGTGAGCGGCTGCGTGCCTACCTGGCGCGGCAGTTCGCCAAGCCGGGCATGACCGACTCGTTCTCCGAGCTGCGCCGTCCGCTCTTCATCGGGGCCACCGATCAGGATACGACCGAGCACGTCGTGTTCGGCTCACCGGGCATGATGGACGTACCCATTTCGACCGCCGTCCGGGCCTCGGCGGGCCTGACGCCCTTCTACGCGCCGCAAAAGATCAAGGGCCGCTACTACGTCGATGGTGGCTTCACCCGCACGACCAACATGCGCGTAGCCGTGCAGGCGGGCGCCACGATGGTGGTGCTCATCGATCCGCTCATACCGGTCCATTCCGAGCAAGCCGGCTTCGTGCAAGACAAGGGCGCGCTCTTCGGCGCCGCCCAGGGTCTCAAGGCGCTCATCAACAGCCGCTTCGACAAGGCCGTCACCACGCTGCGCGAGATGTACCCGCAGGTGACCTTCCACCTTTTCCAGCCCGACGGTGCGACGATGAAGGCGATGAGCGGCTCGCCTCTCAAGTACTTCTACCGTCCCGCAATCGAAGAGCTCTCGTTTCGAGAGACGGTGCGCGACATTCGGGGCCGCCGCTTCGAGGCGATCGCCCGCGACTTCGCGCGCCACGGCATTCGTGTCCTCGATCCCGACGCCCGCCACGTGGGCGAGCACGACGACGCGCAAGTCGCTTGAAGCGCGCAACGCAAAGAATCGTCTCGCTCGTGCCGAGCGACACGTATTCGCTGGTCCGTCTCGGCGTCGCCGACCGGATCGTCGGTCGCACGCGTTACTGCGTCGAGCCGGCCGCAGTCGTGGGCTCGATTCCCGCGATGGGCGGCACCAAGAACCCCGACGTCGAGGCGATTCTCGCCGCGCGTCCGGATCTGGTCGTCGCCAACGAGGAAGAGAACACCAAGAAGGACGTCGCGCGCATCGCCGCGGCCGGCATCGCGGTGTTGGTGTCGTTTCCGAAACGGGTCGCCGATGGGCTCGCGCACCTGGCGCGGCTCGCCAACCTGCTCGACATCGGCAGGGACCGAGCCGTGAAGGACCTCCTGCGCGGCTACTACCACGCGCTACGTGAGGCCGAAGCAGAACGCGCCCGCATTGCGCCGATCAAGACCTTCTTTCCGATCTGGATGGATCCGCTGATGACCGTTCACGGCGACACGTTCATCTCCGACGCGCTCGATCTTGCAGGAGCCGTCAATGTCTTTGCCGATCGCGCCCGGCGCTATCCGCTTCTTGCCGATCTCGGCCAGGCTCCCCCAGCTTCGCCCGAAAAGGTCGCAGGCCGCGACACCCGTTACCCCCGTGTCACCTGGGAAGAGGTGGTCGCCCGCGCGCCGGATCTGGTGCTGCTGCCGGACGAGCCGCACGACTTCGGCGAAGCCGACCGAGCGAAGTTTCTTGCGCTGCCGATCCCCGCGGCGCGAGGGGACGGCCTGGGGGTCAGGTTGGTCGATGGAAAGGATTTTGGATGGTACGGCGCGCGGAGCTTGGAAGCGCTGGGGCGAACGCGAGCGGCCGTTCACTCGAGCTAGGAGTCGGTCAAGTGGGTCGTGGGGGCCGGACGGCGCCCACATAGCCGTAGGTGACGGAGCCTGACTCCATGCCGTCTACCGCGCCGATG
>JBBSDY010000172.1:0-7394 GCA_038240245.1 Polyangiales bacterium | reverse complement strand
GTCTGGCAGTGAGGGCTCGGCGGTCTGCAAGCCGTCAGCCTCGTTGCCGTAGACCGAGCCCTTAGCGCCCTTCTCGACCGACCGCGCTCGAACCACACCCTCGATAATGAAACCCGTTTCCGTGTGATGAAAACGACCCGCCATCCTGCCACCCCGCTCAGCGGCTCTACCGCTTGCCCACGGCTTCGTTCATTGGTCTTACCGGCAACTGCCGCCCGCGATCAAGATGCGACACGATACCTTCACAAGACTGCAATCGGCGAGCCACCGGTGCAATGACGAAATGTTCAATCCCGTGATCATGCGGTGATCACCGGAGCCGCGAACGAAAAAGCAGTGCGGGTGTGGGCCGCGTCAGTCGGGGGGAGGCGCTGACACGTCGCTGGTGGTGATGGGGATCCACAGCGCGCGAACCTTGGTGACCGGTCCGCGGCGCGTGTAGCCCGCGAGGCCAAAGAGAACGTTCCACCAGTGGCCGTCGGGCGTCTCGCCGTAAGAAAACGCGGGGAAAAAATGGAACTCCCAGTCGAGCGCCGAGCCGACACGTCTCTCGTGGTAGTACGTGTTGCCCACTAGCTGCGAGACGGACGTGTCGTCGGCAAAGCGCCAGTAGAGCGGAAACCCGACCGTGGTGCGCGAATGCGGCGACGCGAAATCCCAGAAGAAGGGAGCCACGACGGTGTGCGTGCTCTCGTTGGTGCGCCCGAGAAAGAGCAGGGGATAGAAATTCGTGGACCAGCCTTCGAGGTCGTGGGTGTGCTGGAAGATCGGCGTGATCCACGTCGTCTCGCTGAGATCGTAGCGCTTGCCGTGAAAGAAGAACGGAAAGACTCCGGTGTCGTAGCCGCGGGGGCTCGACGACGTGTAGATGAACGGAAATAGAAGCGTGCGCGACAGGCCGATGTCCGGATCGGTGAAGTGCCAGTAGAGCGGCGTCACCATGTCGAGCGTGGTGCGACCGCGGTAGCGCGCATAGGCCCAGGTAGCGAACGTCGATTCACCCTTTTCGCCGCGCGACCAATAAAAGAGCGGATTGATGAAGGTGCTGCTGTTGCCCTCGTAGCCGTAGTGAAAGAGCGGAAAGACGGTAACGTGATCGGCGTTCTTGCTCCAGTTGTGCCAGAAGATGGGAAACACATCGAACGTGTCGGTGTCCCCGGCGTGCTTCCAGATGAGCGGCCCCCACACGTTGACCGAAGAGTCGTCGAGCTCGCTGTAGTTGAAATAGTGCAGAAGCGGCGGCACGAACTCGTAGCGCGAGCGCTCGCCCTTGCCGGCAAAGAAGAACGGCGCGACGCCATAATCCACGTTTTCTGCGCGGCCCGGGCTGCACGAGGTAGAGCCCTGAAACGCGCAGTAGTAAAGAAGGCCAATCCAGTTGAAGCCGCCCGTCGGGCTATGGCGTGTGAACGTGAGCAACGGCGGCAAATGCAGGTAGCCGCTCTGCGGCCCCGATCCGCTGAAGAAGAGCGGAGCCAGCCAGTTGTCCTGCTCGCCCGGAGCGTGGTGGTGCACGAAGGGACCCACCACCGTGGTGTGGCTCTTGTCGTCGCGCAGGTTCCAGACGAGCGGAAAGAGCACGTCGGCGTCGTACTTGGTGCTCCGGCGGTTGAAGTAGAGCATCCCGTAGAGCGACGCGCGGTCGCTGGGTTGCTTGCGCTCGACCCACACCGGGAACACCGTCTTGAAGCTGTAGGCGCCGCTCTGCTCCGAATAGTACGGCGGCAAGATGGTTCGGTACGTCTTGGGGACGCGCCCCTGCTCCACGTCGCGGTCGGCGTCAGTCCCGATATGCTTTCGGACCTCCGGCGAGATCTCGAGTGGGTCGGTCGGCAACGTCGGCTCGCTTCCGCCGAGGCGCATGGTGTCGTCGCTGGCGCCCGAGGCTGCGTGGGTGACCGGCTCCTTGGGGTTGGGCGACGCCTTCGCAGGCGGACCTTGGCCACCGCCCATTCCGCTCATCCCGCCCAGCCCCTGGGCGAACGCTTGCCTCTCGCTGCCGAGGAGCAACACGAGAAGCGCGGAGCAGGCGACGAACCACCCGAAGCGTCGGGTCATCTCGGTCATCTCGGCGTCGATCTCCCAGATCGAAAAATCGGCCCGAGGTAGTACCAGAAGCGCCCGATTTCATCGGGGAGGATGTCGTTCATCCCCTTGACCGCGCACAGGTTCATTCCGTCGGGCCACCGCTTATGGTCGTGGCCGCTGTCCGGGTCAACCCGTTTCGGGCGGATCCGCCCAGAATTCGGCACATTGGCGCCAGCGAGCCTGTGCTAGAGCCTTCTCTACGGATGCGTGTGGCCGCCCTCGATCTCGGAAAAGTGCGGGTGGGATTGGCGGTCTCGGACGAGCTGGGTGCGATCGCCCATCCCCGTCCGCCGCTGGCCGGGGGTAACCAAAAAAAGTTGCTATCGGAGCTCGCTCTTCTGGCCCGCGGCGAGAAAATTCGCCGATTTCTGGTGGGTTTGCCCCTCAACCGCCAGGGCGAGGAGGGGCGCGAGGCCAAGCGGATTCGCAAGTTTGCCCAGGCCCTTGCCGACGCGACCGGACGCGAGATCGAGCTGGTGGACGAGCGCCTGACGACCATCGAGGCCGGCCGACGTCTCCGTGAGGGCGGGGTGTCCGCCAAACAGGGGCGTCTACGCATCGATGGGGCGGCTGCTGCCATCCTGCTGCAGGCGTGGCTCGACCGCACGCCGGCCCGCAAAGGCCCCCCGGCCAACCAGCCGAAGGGCCGCCGACCGGAGGATGCGCCGTGAAATCAAGTCGACCGCCGCCGGGCGGCTCCGGCCGTCCGCCGGCCAGCAAGGGACGCACGGGCCGCCCGAGCCGGGCCTCGGCGCGGCCGCCCCGGTCGACGCTCCCGAGCACGCAAAAGCGCTCGCGCCGACCCGGCTCGTCGCCGCCAGCCGCAAAGGCGTTCATCACCCCACTTCGCTGGGCCATCTTCGGGGTGGCGCTCCTCGTGGGCCTGTACCTCGGGCTGGTGACCGGTTACGGGTCGTCGGCGGGACCAGGGACGGGGCGCGAGGTGGACCTCGACTGGCCGGCCGGCATGGGCGCAGAAGAAGCAGCGCAGCGGCTCGATGCAGCCGGGCTGGTCATGCATCCGCGGCTATTCGCCTGGTTCTTGAAAGTGACCGGGGCCACCGATCGACTGCGGCCGGGCCGTCACCTTCTGACCGACGACCTGTCGCCCCGCGCCATTGTGCGCCGGATGCAACGAAGCGACACGCAAGAGCACGCCAAGATCGTGGTACCCGAGGGTTTCACCCGGTTCGACATCGCCAGGCGCCTGCAGAGTGCGAGGATCTGCTCGGCCAAGGGATTTCTCGACGCCACCGTCGATGCAGCGCTCCTGGCTCAGCTCGAGATCCCCGGCGATTCGGCCGAGGGATTCTTGTTTCCAGCGACCTACGAGCTTTCGCTGGACAGCGATGCGGGGCAGGTGGTCTCGCGGATGAAGGCCGAGCTCGACAAGCGCTTTGCCAGGATCACCCGCGACAACCCCACCGGTACGGACATGCTGGACAGGAGCATGCACTGGAGCATCCAGGAGATCTTGACCCTGGCCTCCGTGGTCGAGAAAGAGGCCGCCGTCGACGATGAACGCCCGCTCATCGCCAGCGTGTTTTTGAACCGGCTGCGCGATCCCACCTTCAGCCCGAAGCGTCTGCAGTCCGATCCGACGAGCGTCTACGGTTGCCTGGCGATGCCCGAGCGGATCCCGAGCTGCCGAACCTTCAACGGTCGGCCGACCCCGGATTTGAACGCCGATGACGCCAACCCCTACACGACCTACCGCCACGAAGGTCTTCCGCCCGGCCCCATCTGCAGCCCCGGCGAAAAGTCGATCGAGGCCGTTCTGGTCCCGGCCGAGTCGCGCTATTTTTACTTCGTCGCCCGCGGCGAAGGTCGACACACCTTCAGTGAGACCTACGCCCAGCACAACGAGGCGATCCACCGCCTCCACGCTTCGCAGCCATAGCTGGGGCATGGTGCACCTTTGCGAAGGGCGCGGTTTGACTGGGATCATCTCCAGCCAGCAGCAAGTGGTGCTAGGCTGCGGCCCGCATGCGAAAAGGTGATTCGGTCGAACAGGTCCTGGCGGGGGACATTGGCGGAACGAACGCCAGACTCCGGCTCTACGATCGGACCGGCGAAAAAGTTCGACACGAGGCGGTGTTGCCCAGCGCGGGCGCGCCTTCGCTGGCCGCGATCGTCGGTGGCTACCTCATCGAACGACGGGCGCACGTGCGCTCGGCAGTTCTCGGAATCGCCGGTCCGGTCGTGAACGGGATCTCGCAGGTGACCAACCTGCCGTGGGTCATCGACGAACGAAAGCTCGCGCGCCAGCTCAAGATCCCCCGGGTCTCGCTGATGAATGATCTGGCGGCCGTCGCCATCGGCTGCACGCGTCTGGCTCCGTCGGCGCGCACCGTGCTCGCCAAGGGGCGCCCGCCCAAGGGGGTGAACAACATAGCGGTCATCGCCGCGGGAACCGGGCTCGGCGAAGCCCTGCTCGTGTGGGACCGCGATCACTACGTCCCGTGCCAGACCGAAGGTGGTCACGCCGACTTCGCCCCGACATCGGAGCTCGAGGTCGACCTCTACCACTTCTTGAAACGCCGTCTCGCGATCGCCCGGGTAAGCTACGAGCGCGTGCTGTCCGGGCCCGGTCTCGGCAACGTGTACGATTTTTTCGTCGAGCGCGACGGTGAAGAGACGGCGAACGCGAAAGAGCTCGCGAACGGCGATCGCAACGCGAAAATCGCCGGGCTCGGCCTCTCGGGCAAGAGCCGCGCTGCCAGCCAGGCCATCGATCTTTTTGCCCGGGTGTACGGCTCCGAGTCGGGAAACCTCGTCTTGAAGGGTCTGGCGCTCGGCGGAGTCTTCTTGTCCGGGCGCATCGCCAACGACATCATCCCGCACCGAAAAGACATTTTTCTGGCGGGATTGCGCGAGAAAGGCCGTCTCGGCGCGCTCGTCGAGCGGGTCCCGGTCACCGTCGTCAAAGACAGTCTCGTCGGTTTGGCGGGTGCGGGGTACCTAGCCGCCCGCCTGGCGTCGAGGTAAGCAGCAAGAGAACCGTTTTCACGTCTCGGAGAAGAGAGAAATGCCCCGCGAATATGATCCCAAGCTCGTCGACAAGAGCGTGCAGACCATTCAGATGTTGTCCGTCGACGGCGTCGAGAAGGCCAAGTCGGGCCATCCCGGCACGCCAATGGCGCTCGCCGCGATCACCTTCGAAATCTGGATGCGTCACCTGCGCTACGATCCGACCGACGCAAAGTGGCCGGACCGCGATCGGTTCATTCTTTCGTGCGGGCATGCGTCGATGCTTCTTTACTCGATGCTCCACCTCGCGGGCTTCGGGCTACCGCTCGATGAACTCAAACGCTTCCGTCAGTGGGGCTCGAAGACGCCCGGCCATCCCGAATCGTTCATGACCACCGGCGTAGAGCTCACCACGGGGCCGCTGGGGCAGGGGATCGCCAGCACCGTCGGTATCGCCGCGAGCATGAAGATGCTCGGCGCTCGCTTCAACGAGCCGGGCCGCACCATTTCGTCGGGTAGGGTCTTCGGCCTCGCGTCCGACGGGGACATCATGGAGGGGATCTCGGGCGAGGCAGGGAGCCTGGCGGGTCACCTCGGGCTCGACAACATCGTCTTCTTCTACGACGACAACCACATCACCATCGACGGCGAGACGGAGCTTGCCTTCAGCGAAGACGTGGGCAAGCGCTACGAGGCATACGGGTGGTTCGTCCAGCACATCGACGGGCACGACCACGCGCAGATCCGCGCGGCGCTCGACAAGGCCGTCGCCGAGCCGGCGCGCCCCTCGCTCATCGTCGCGCGGACGCACATCGGCATCGGATCGCCCAAGCAAGACAGCGAGAAGGCGCACGGCGAGCCCCTCGGCGCCGACGCCGTCAAGGCGACCAAAGAGAAGATGGGCTGGCCGCTCGAGCCGACATTTCTCATTCCCGACGAGGTCCGCGCGGTTTTTGCGGAGCGCGCCGAGGACGGCAAGAAAGAGCACGCCGCCTGGAAGAAGAGCGTCGATGCCCTGCTGCAGAGCGGAGGCGACAAGGCCGAGCTCTACAAGAAGCTCATGGCCAAAGCGGTGCCCGCCAACCTGTACGACGAGCTCGTGAAGGCCGCGCCGACCGCCGATGGAGCGATGCGCGATCATTCTCGCGACATCGAGCAAAAGGTCGCTGCGCTGGTGCCGTCTCTCGCTGGAGGCTCGGCCGATCTCAATCCCTCGACTCGGACGTACATCAAAGATTCTGCGTCGCTCGCCAAGGGCAAGTTCGAGGGGCGCAACGTTCACTTCGGGATTCGCGAGCATGCGATGGGCGCGTTCGTCAACGGCATGGCCGTGTCCGACGGCTTCATTCCGTTCGGCTCGACGTTTCTCATCTTCAGCGACTACATGCGGGCCTCGATTCGCCTCGCGGCGCTCTCGCACTTGCAGGCGCTGTTCATCTTCACCCACGACAGCCTCTACCTTGGCGAGGATGGCCCTACCCATGAGCCGGTCGAGCACTTCTGGACGCTGCGGCTCATCCCCAATCTCGATTTCATCCGGCCCGCCGATGGGCTCGAGTGCGCGGCAGCGTGGGCGCACGCGCTCACGCGCAAAGATGGCCCGACCGCCTTTGCGCTCACCCGTCAGAAGCTGAAGACGTTGCCTCGTCCGAGTGGATTCGATCCCAAGACCATCTTGCGCGGTGCGTACACCGTCATCGAGACGGGCGGTACGCCCTCGGCTGTCATCATCGCCACCGGTTCCGAGGTCGAGGTCGCGCTGGGAGCCAAGACGGTGCTCGAGGCGGCAGGCAAGAACGTGCGCGTGGTCTCGGCGCCTTGCTGGGAAGCATTTCAGCGACAAGACGCGGCCTACCGCGATCAAGTTTTGCCACCCGGTGTGAAGCGCGTCGTCGTCGAGCTCGGGCGAACCGATCCCTGGCGCGGCGTCGTGGGCCCCGATGGGCTGGTCATCGGATGGGACAAGTTCGGCTTCTCGGCGCCGGCGGGGACCATTCAAAAAGAGCTCGGGTTTACGCCCGAAGCGGTCGCCGACAAGATCAAGAAGTGGCTCGACTAGATTCGCCGGGCGAAACGCCGGAGGCGAAGACGTCAGAGCCCAATCTCAAGGTGGCCTCCGACGAATGGAAGGCTCCCCCACGAGCCGCGTCCGAGCTCGCGCTCCCCACGGCGTTCGAGCCGCCGGGGCAGGGGGCGCGCCTCGATTTTGGATTCGAGGGCGCCCGCGTGCACACGTTCGAGGCGAAGGGGCCACTCGCGTTCGTGCTGGCGGTCGTCGTGCTGCTGGCCGTTGCGGCGATCTTCACGATGGTGTTCGTGTTCACGGTGGGCGTGGG
>JBBSDY010000171.1:0-7418 GCA_038240245.1 Polyangiales bacterium | reverse complement strand
GGCGCGCTCGGAGCCTACCGCTGGGCGGGCTCGGACTGGACGCTCGTCCCGCTCCCGGGCTGGCTCGATCACGGCGTTCTGCGCGGTATCGCCTCACTGCCTGATGGAGCGCTCCTGCTCTACGGCGAGCGCGGAACCGTTCTCGCACTCTCCACCTCGGGCGAAGCGCAGCCGTGGCGTCTGCCCGACGACGACATCAACCTTCGGGCCGCGCTCGTCGATCGCTCGGGCATCATCCTCGTCGGAGGGCGTCGGTCGCGGCCCAAGGGCGCGTGTGTCGAAGCCTTGGTCGGACGCCCGCCCACGGTGCGCACCATCGAGACGACGGCAACGTTGCAAAGCGTGGCCCGACTCTCGAGCGGCGCCGTCATCGCTTGCGGTGACGATGGCGCGCTCGTGCGGCTCGATGTCGCAACCAGCGCCGTGATTCCCTGGGGCCGAACGGGCCACCTGCTCGCCATCGTCGCGCGATCCGACGGGGGAGCCTTCGTCGTCGGGAGCGGTGGCCACGCGTTGTCGCTTTCTCCCAACCTGCAGGCCAACCTCGAAGCCGTACAGACCACGCGCGATCTGACGTCCGTGGCGATCGCTCAGGACGGAACCGCATGGGCCGCCTCGACCGAGCGGCGCATCCTCCAGAGGCGCGGTACGACTTGGGCCCGAGTTCCCGTCGACATCCCCATGGAAGAAGCTACGTCCATATTGACCGTGCATCCTCTGTTCGACTGCATCCGGGCCGTGGCCAGCGATGGGCAGCTCATCGAAGGGCGCCCGTCCACGTGACCGAACGCCGACGTCGGCCCTCACGGTTCGTGAGGGTCATTTTTCTCGTCACCGCGTTGACCCATTTGACGTTCGCCCTGGCAGCAGCCGAGCTGATGCGTATCCTGGGCGCACCGGCGCCGCGTCTCGCCGGAGCGGCTCTGTCCCTTTCGCTCGCCCTCGCCTTCGTGCTGCGCCTGCGCAAGCTCTTCTACGATCGGCCGCGCTCGGTGATCGAGCTGCACTTCATCGAAGAGCCTTATTTCGCCCACTGGTGTGCCGCGCTCGGCTCGTTCGTTCCCATTGCCGTCTATGCGCTCGGTAAGTCTCTGGTCATGTTGGCGCAGGGTCGTTCACCCGAGCTGCCCACGACATTCGCTCTGGACGCGCACCTCGTCGCGCTGGCACTTGCGGTGTGGGGCGTGTTCGTACGGCGCCGCTGGGTGATGACGCGCCAGCTCGAGATCGTCGTCGCCGGCCTTCCTCCCGAGTTCGATGGATACCGTGTCGCTCAGCTCAGCGATCTGCACATCGGCGGTCTGACTCCGCTGCGCTGGGGCAAGGCCTGGGCAGCGCGATCGAATGCTGCCGCGCCGAACCTGGTGGTGGTCACTGGCGACATGGTGTCGAGCGGCGTAAACTTCCACGCCGACATTGCCGACGTGATCGGGTCGCTTCATGCCGAAGACGGCGTGTTCGTGTCGATGGGCAACCACGACTATTTTGGCGACGGCGAGCCCCTCATCACGCTCTTGCGTGCGAAGGGCGCGATCGTGCTTCGCAACGAGGGGCAAAAGGTGATGCGCGGCGAGGCCAGCATGTTCGTGGCCGGTGTCGATGACACCTGGACGAAGCGCGACGATCTGAAGCTTGCCATGGCCGATCGCGCACCGGGAGCCTTCACGTTGTTGCTCGCCCACGATCCCGGATTGTTCCCCGCTGCGGTCAAACAAGGGATTCAGCTCGTGCTGAGCGGTCACACGCATGGCGGCCAGGTTGCCATGCCCTTTTTTCCGAAGCTTCTCAGTCTGGGCAAGCTCGCGCACCGCTTTCACCTTGGGATCTACCGCGACGGCAACTCGACGCTCTACGTGCACCCCGGCCTCGGCACCACGGGCCCGCCCATACGCCTTGGAGTCGCCCCCGAGGTGGCCATTCTTACGCTGCGCATGGCCTAGGCTTGACCCGGGCACCTGACGTCGCCCCACCACGAACGGGAACAATTCTCGCGCTCGTTGGTTTTGCCAGGACCATGCGCCGACTCAACCTTCTTTCGCGTGAGCTCGTCACCATCCTGATGGCGATCGCCATCGTCGCCACCGCACGCACCTCGCTTGCCGACCACTACGTCGTTCCCAGCGAATCGATGGAGCCCACCGTTTTACCCCGGGACCACATCGTTGTGGACAAGCTTGCGTATGGTCTCAGGTTTCCTCTGATGGACGGCTTCGTCGTGCGCCTGGCCGAGCCCGCGCGAGGCGATGTCGTCGTCCTTACCTCGCCGGATGACGGCATCGTGCTGCTCAAGCGCGTCGTCGCGATCCCCGGGGATCGGGTCACCGTGGTCGATGGGCAGCTCGAGCTCAACGGGTTGAACGTGCCCATCACCCTGCGGGATCACCAGGCCCGAGAATCCCTGGGTAAGAGCGACCACCCCGTGAGCCTCGATTCTGGCGGTGGCCCGCCGCTCGGTCCTCTGGTCATCCCCCGAGATCAGTTTCTCGTCATGGGCGACAACCGCGGCAACAGTCGCGACGGTCGGTACTTCGGGCTCGTCCCGCGGGCGAGCATCTTTGGTCGGGCCGCGGGCGTTTTTCTGCGCCAGGGCGCGCCGGTCTGGATCGGCCTCTAGCACCGCTTCTCCAGTGTTTGCCGAAGCAGAGCGACTTAACTAACCGAACAAGGCGCGGCGACGCTCGAGGCTCTCGGCTGGCCAGAGCGTTTTCGCATCGTAGTACCCATCGAACGAAGGGACCCCGGGCGGCAGCGCAACCCACGAGAGCTTCGTACGAACATAGATGTGGACGTCGGGCGTGACCGTGTTCGGATCGTCGAGCGTGCCCACGCGCACGAAGCGCAGCTTGGCGAGACCTCCGTATTCGCTCCATAGCGCCGCGCCGCACACCGTGCAGCGGTCGATTCCATGAGGACGACCGCTGTCGGTGGGCATCGGGGACCGAACGAAGTCACCCTGCAGCACGGTGACCCGCGCGGTCTCGATGAGCGCGTTGATCACGAAGGCGCTGCCCGTCTGCTTTTGACAGTCGCGGCAATGACAACAATGAACGAACATCGGCGCGTTCTCGAGACGATATCGAACGGAGCCGCACGAGCATCCTCCATCGAGACTGGCCTTCATTGCGCCGGACAAGCTACCAGACAGGCAACGAGACGACACGCCCAACTTGCTCTTTCTTCGCCTGGGTGCTGCAATGACGGCCAGAGTCATGGCCGATTACATCATTCTCATGCACGACGACGCTCCCGAGGGGCACCGCGATCGCGATCCGGGCAAGTGGGCAACCTACCTGGGCAAGCTCAAAAAGGCCGGCGTCTTTCAGGGAGGCAGCTCCATCGGCGACGGGATCTGCACCTCGAAGTCCGGCCCCGCGGCAACCATCACGGGGCTCTCGGGCTACATTCGCGTCCAGGCCGAGAGCTTGACCAAGGCGCGCGAGCTCGTCGTCGGCAATCCGGTCTTCGAGGCGGGAGGCACCGTCGAGATACGCGAGCTACCCAAGGACTAGAGAAACATCGAAGAGCGCCGTCGCGATCCCCGCAGCGCGGAGCCTAACCTCACGCCTTCAAGCTGAATGGCCCGGTGCTGTACTTGCCCACGGTGCCGGCGGCGACGCCGAATGTCTGCAAGATCGAGATGAACAGGTTGCCGATGGGTACGACGCTGCAATCGAAGCCATACATGTCCTTGGAGATCGTCGTCACGTGGCGGCCCGTGGTGACGGCGCCCTGCGCCTTGCCTGCGATGATCATCGGAAGATCGTAGGCGGTGTGACCCATGCCATCTCCAACGTCGCTGGTCATGAAGACGAGGGAGTTGTCGAGCAAGCTGGAGCCGTCGGGCTCCTTCACGGCCTTCATCTTCTGAAGGAGATAAGAGAATTGCTCCATCTCCCATCTCTCGATGACGCGGCAATATTCCTTGAGCGTGGCATCGCCGTTGTGGTGACTCGCGGAGTGGTGTCCGCCGGACACGCCGAGAAAATCGAACACATAGTCGCCCAGACCGTTTTCGATCATGAAGGTGGCCACTCGCGTGGCGTCGCATTGCAGAGCCAGCACGATCACGTCGAGCATGCTCTTGACCGTCTGTTGCGGGTCCTTGGTCGCGGCGGGGGCGACGGGGCTGCAGGCGACATTGGATGGCGCGCCCTGATCTTGTAGCTGGCGCTCGAGATCGCGAACGCCGCTCAGGTACTCGTCGAGCTTCAGATTGTCGGAGCGCCCCAGGCGACCCTTGAGCTCGGTCGCGTCGGCGCTCACGAAATCGAGAACGCTTCCCTCGAGGCGCTTGAGCTTTGCCGCGGCAGCCTGCGCGGCGGCGTCGTTGGTGGGCGCATAGCCCGCAAAAAGGCGATCGAAGAGAGCCTTGGGGTCTTGCTCATTGGCGAGCGGCGTATTGTCACCCGACCACGAGATGTGCTCGTGCAGCCGGCTGAAGGCATGCGTGTCGAACACCTGCGTCTGAATGGAATGAAGCTTGGTATCCTTGCCGATGACGCCGGCGATTGTCTGGTCGATGGTGACCGTTCCCGGGTCGAGCTTGCCGTCGGCGACCGTGCCGTAGCCGCCGGTGAGCATGCCGCCAGTCCCGACGTCGTGTCCTGTCGCTCCCTTGAAGCAACCACCTTGCTTACCGACGCCGCCGATGACGAGCAGATCGTCCTTCACGGGAGCGAGCGGCTCCATCGTCCGATTGAACGTGTAGGTCGTGCCCGTGCCGGTCGGCTTCCAGGCGTCGGCGATCATCCCGTTGGGGCAGTAGAACGCGAGAAATCGCAACGGCGAAGCCGTGCTCGCTCCGCGCGCCACGGGCATCATCTGCTCGAGGTAAGGCAGGCCCATGGCAATGCCCGCTCCGGTGAGCAGAGCCCGTCGGGAAACCATCCAGCGCTTGTGAGATGCCATCTTACGGTTCTCCCCGGCGCTGGGTGAAGGGCGTGCTCTGGGCGAGCGCCGTGACGAGCGCGGGCAACGTCGTTCCTTGTTTCTCAGCCGCCCCGAGCGCGCCCTCCAGGGCGCACTGGTCCTCGGGATTCTGGGCGCGCCCGACGGCGTACTCGAAAAGGCGTTGCGTCAAACAACCCGGGAATCCCGGCTCCTGGGAAACCAGCGTTTCGAGCTCGAGCGCCGTGGAGAATTTTTCCCCCGTCGGGAGCTGTCCGGTCGCGTCGACGGCGAAGCCGTTGTCGTCCTTGGTGCGAAACGATCCCACGGCATCGTAGCTTTCGAAGGCAAAGCCAATGGGGTCCATCTGGGAATGACAGCCTGCGCACGTGGCGCCGGTTCGGTGCTGCAAGAACTTCTGGCGGACGGATCCGGTGGGCACCGCCTCTTGCGGCAGAGGAGGGACGCCGGGAGGAGGAGGCGGCGGCTCGCTGCACAGCAGCTGACCGAGAACCCACTTGCCTCGTTTGACCGGGCTCGTTCCGTTGTTCTTCGAGGTGATGGTGAGGAAGCTCGCCTGCGTCAACAGGCCCATGCGCGGCGCGCTCCCGAGGTTGATTTTTGCGAAGCCCGACGCGGGCGCACCGGTCACCCCATAGAGCTTGGCGAGGCGCGCATCGGCATAGGTATACTTGGCCGTCAACAAATCGTGGACGTCCTTGCTCTCGTCGAGGAACGACTTGAAGAACAGCTCGGTCTCCGATTGCATCGAGGTCCTGGTCGCCACGTCGAAACCAGGAAACTTCGTGGCGTCGCGCGCCGCGGTCGCGAGATTGCGCAGGCCGAGCCACTGGCCGGCGAAGCCCTCGATGAAGCCGTGGGCCTTGGCGTCGGCGAGCATGCGCGTCACCTGTTGGCCAACGGCGTCGGGCGTCGAGAGCGTCCCCGCATCGGCCGCCTGCAAGAGCGCTTCGTCGGGGGTCGTGCTCCAGAGAAAGTACGAAAGCCGCGTGGCGAGCTCGTGGGGGCTCACCGCGTGGGCGACGGCCGAGCCAGGATCGGCGTCGACCTCGATGCGATACAGGAATTTGGGTGACAGAAGAACGGCGCGGAGCGCGAGCTTGAACCCCGTCTCGACCGATTCACCCTGGGTGACGGCTGCCTGCATCACGCCCGTGAGGCGCTGCTGCTCCGAATCGGTCACCGGCCGCCGGAAGGCGCGTCGAGCCAGGGCGTTGATGCTCGTCTGGGCGCAGGTCATCCCCTGCGTCGCGAGATCGCAGGTGACCACCAGCTTCTTCTTGTCCGAGGCCATCAGCGTCTCGACGAGCGCCTTGGCGGTGTCGGAATAGTTCGAGATGAGAAGCGGGGACACGCTGAGCGCGGCCGCCTCGTTGTCGAAGCCGGTCGTGGCGTTTCCCTCGGTCGGGAACTTTTGACCTGGAGCCGACGTGTCGCCCAGCAGATCGCGCACGGTGTTGTCGTATTCGCCGTGGGTCAGGCGGCGGATGAGAACATTGCCCGGATCAGGACGGGTGGCGCAGCTCGTCACCTCGTTGGGATTGGTCGACGGTGCTCCGCCGCCGGGAATGCCGGTGGTCTCGGGACTACCGGGCATGTCGTCCGCGCCGCTGACGCCGTCGAGATTGCCGATGTCGCCCATGCAGCCGGCACCAAGCGCGCCGAGGGCGAGTGTCGCGAAGAAGGCTCGGGTGCGTTGTGCCACCTCATCAAAGTAGCGTCGGACCGCGGCCCCGTCTTTCGTGCCCCGGCTTCATTTTTTAAAATTCAGGTCGCTCGCTTTTGTGCAATTGTTGGAGCAAAGCGCCCCTCGCCGATATGCCGCGTCTTCCAATCCATAAAAATCCGGTGGCGCGGAATCTCGCTCGCGGCCGGGGACGCTGGCACCTCATCACCATGGTCGAGGTCGAGAGCGCCCCCGGGCGATCGGTGCTGCGTGGCATAGGGCGCTATCTGCGCGAAGACCGCGAATGCAGGGCCGCCCACATACGCCCCGACACCAAGGGTCGTGGCTGGGTGACCGAGGTGAAGAGCATGCAGCCCGGCACGATCGTGGCCCGCATCGGTGATCACGCCCTCGTCGAGGCTCTCCGCGCGGCGGAGCTCCCTGTGGTGGACATCGGCGGAGAGTTACCCAGGCTCGGTTTTCCCGTCGTCGGTCTCGATAACCCGGCGATCGGGAGGATCATGGCCGAGCACCTCATCGAGCGAGGGTTTCGCAGGCTGGCCTTCGTCGGCATGCGCGGCCCCAAGTGGGCCGAGGACCGCCGAAGCGGTTTCATCGCCGCGGCATCCGCGCGTGGTCTTGACGTGGCGGAGCAGGATTCCCCCTACGATCCCCTGCCCCTCCAGCTCGACGCGCCGGTGCGAATCCGACTGCAGAAGTGGCTCCGCGATTTGCCCAAGCCGGTGGGGATCGCCGCTTGCAATGATCACACGGGGCGCAGCATGCTCGGTCAATGCCGCGAGCTCGACCTCGCCGTCCCCGAGGATGTGGCGGTGCTCGGCGT
>JBBSDY010000170.1:0-7522 GCA_038240245.1 Polyangiales bacterium | reverse complement strand
GGGAAGGAACCGTCGTCCCCGGGCAGAGGCTGGCGCTAACGCTCTCGTGCGACCACCGCGTCGTCGATGGCGCCGTCGGCGCCAGGTTTCTCGCCGAGCTGCGAAGTCTCATCGAACGCCCCACGCAAATGCTCGTGTTCTGAAGGCGCGGCCATGGAGCGGAAGGCAGCCCGCGCCCTTTTGCCCTTCGCGCTCCTCGCGTTCGTGCAAGAGCCAGCTCGCGGCGCAGCCACGGCCCTTGGGATCGTCGAGCTGCACGCCCCCGGTCCAGCGCAGATTCTCATTCCCGCCGGGAGCTTCTTGATGGGCTCGACCGAGGACGACATCAAGTACGCCATCGCGCTCTGCCGGACGGAGCCGCGCGGCGACGACGTCTGCGAGAGGCTCTTCGTCAACGAGATCGAAGCGCACGAGGTGACCCTCTCGTCTTACTTCGTCGACCGGACCGAAGTGACCGTGAGCGCCTTTCACCGATGCGTGGAGCTCGGTCGCTGCGCGGAGCCGCCGTATGCCAGCGGCGCCACCCGCTTCGCTCGTCCTGATTTTCCGGTCACGCTCGTCAACTGGAGCGACGCCGACCAGTATTGCCGTTTCGTGGGAGGTCGCTTGCCGACCGAAGCCGAGTGGGAGCGCGCCGCGCGCGGTCCGGCGGGACGTCGTTTCCCGTGGGGCAATGTTTACAACAAGAACCTCGCCAACCACGGATCGTTCGCGCTCGACGACACCGACGACGGCGATGGTTTCGCCGAGCTCGCGCCGGTAGGCTCTTTTGCGCTGGGCCGAACTCCCGATGGCATCGACGACATGGCGGGAAACGTCGAAGAATGGGTGGCCGACGCCCTCGACGACGCGTCGCAGTACCCCAAGACGAGCGAAGTGAACCCTCGGGGAACCGGGGCCGGCGTCTTTCGCCTCGCCCGGGGTGGCGCTTACGGCGCTTACAAGGGCGCGATGGGAGGCATCGGAGCGGGCGCTCCCTGGCTGCGCGGTGCTGCCCGTGGCTTTCCGCACCTGGCCAGCGATCGTCAGACCTTCAGGGGCTTTCGATGCGTGCATCCCGTGAACGAGGGGCTATAAAGCACCATGCGCATCGCGCATATCTCGGATCTCCACGTCCTCGCCCTAGCCGGAGCGGTTCCTTTTCGCCTCTTCAACAAGCGCGCGACGGGCTATGCGAACCTGCGGCTTCGTCGCAACCACCAGCACAAAAGTGAGATCGTGCGCGCCATCGTGCGCCACCTGTCGACGTCGAGCATCGATCACGTCGTCATCACCGGCGACGTTTCCAACCTCGCTCTCGAGGCGGAATTTCAGGTCGTGCGAAGCCTGCTCGACGATGTGCTCGGGCTCCCGCCTGGCGCGGTGACCATCGTTCCCGGCAACCACGACGTCTACACGCGGGGGGCCCAGAAGAAGCGGCGTTTCTGGCAGTACTTCGAGCCCTACCTCACCTCCGACTTGCCCAGCCTTCGCACCGCGCAGCCCGGTGGCCAATTTCCGATCGTGAAGCTGCGCGGGCCGGTCGCGATCATCGGTCTGTCCACGGCGCTCGCTCGTTTGCCCTTCGTGGCGTCGGGCAGGCTCGGCCTCGCGCAGCTCGAATCTCTCGAAAAAATCCTGGCCTCACCCGAGGTCAGAAAGCGGACTCCCGTTGTTCTGCTTCACCACCCGCTTTTCAATCCCGCCGGCTGGACGCGCATGAAAGCCCGCCTCGAGGGTCTCGAAGATGCCGCCCCTTTGCGCGAGCTACTGGCGCCGCTGTCGCGCGGGCTTCTGTTGCACGGCCATCTTCATCGCAGAATCCACCACAAGCTGACCACCCAAAACGGACACATCGACGTCATCGGCGCCACCAGCGCGTCCCTCGTGCATGCGAGCCCCGCCCGAATGGCCGGCTACAATCTCTACGAGATCGCCGACGATGGAGCGATCATCGCGCTCGAATCCTATGCCTACGACGAAGTCGTAGGCGATTTCCGGCCCGCGGCATTGCCGGGCCCGGGTGATGCCTTGTTGGCCTCCTAGAAAACGCGAACGCCCGGGCGATCCCTCGCAATCGAGCCGCTGGTTGCGTCGAAAGCAACTTGATGTTGGCGGGGATGATGGCCCGGCTCGCCTATCCCGTTGCTTCCATGCCCGAGGTCAGGCGACTGACGTTGACGGCCTGCAGACCTTTCGGTCCCTCTTTGATCTCGAACTCGACCGTCTCGTCCTCGAACAGTCGGCGCCGACCCTCGCCGTTGATCTGCGAGTAGTGCACGAACACATCGGGGCCGTTGTCCTGCTTGATGAAGCCCCAGCCCTTTTCATCGTTGAACCACTTCACTTTTCCCACCGCCATTGGCTCCTCCACCTTTCAAAGCGCGTGCCCCCTATGAGCTCGCAACGCGCCCATCTCGTCCGCCTTGAACCAACCAAACCCGGCTTCGTAGGCCGCGCGCGCGCAGCCTAACCGCGGCTCGCTCGGGCGGTCAAGAGTGCCCGCCGGGCGCCAATGCGTTGGGTGCAGAGGGGGTAAGTCGTTCGCACTCATCCGCGTACCATCGTTCGCACCAACCCGTCGAAACCTCGACGATCGGTAGCTAAGTGGTGGATTCAACTAAGACGACGGAAAGGCATCAGTCTTGCTTTAAGGGCCGGTCGGACGCGGATCCATCCCCCGCGTCGTCCGGAATGACCGATGGCTCTGCCGTTCGATATCGCTTCGACATCACACGATCCCCGGGCGCTCACCATCCTGGCCAAGACCATCTACCGCGAGCTTCGCGGTGAAGGCTTCGCTGCCAACGAGGTCATGACACTCGCCAGCGAGCTTTTGGATCTCGTGGCCTCCGAAGTCAAAGACCGGCGCGACGCTCCCGGTTCGCGCGATCTGCCCGCACGCAGCGGCGTCGTCGAGATCCCCACCTAGCTCCCTTTCGCAACCTGCCATCGACGCTCCCTCGGGGCAACGCGACCTCGGGCTCGAACGCTACGGCGTTGACAGCCCGCTCGAATGAGGGTGTATTCCCCGGTGGGCGAGCCAACCTCCTCGCTCCGTACGACCCGGACTCGACCGACCATGTTCGCGATTGTCATCAGCGAAAAAGGGGGGGCCGAGCGCAGAGAGCTCTTCGACAAACACGAGATCAACGTTGGCCGTGTTCAAGGCAACGATCTCATGCTCCCGAAGGGCAATGTTTCCAAGCGCCACGCGCGCCTGCTCTTTCGTGACGGAAGGTTCATCGTCACCGATCTGAAGAGCACCAACGGGACCTACGTCAACGGTCGAAAGATCGCGCAAGCAACGATCGTTCGCGAGGGCGACAAGATCTACGTGGGCGACTTCGTGTTGCGCGTCGAGCAAAGCGGCCCCGTCCCCAACTCGAACCCCGATCGTCCGGTGGCGGTCGTGGCAACCGTGCCCTCGGGAGGATCGTTGGCCCCGGCGCCCCTCGCTCGCGCGTCCGTCTCCAGCTTCGAGGAGTTCACGGCGCGCCACGATGCCATCAGCATTCCCTCTTCGCCTTCCTCGTCCGAGGCGAGCGACGGGACCGGACGCCACACGTTGCAGGACATTTCCGACCTCGTCGGCAGTGGCTCCTCGCCCAAAACGGCCGCCGCGGTGCCCGCCAGCGACATGCCTCGCGAAGCGCCACCGCAGGCGCGTTCGACCCACGCTCCCCCGATTCCCACGCTGGTGCCCCGATCGTCGACGCTGTACCCCAGCCATCCGTTGCCCGGGCGCAACGTATCGAGCCGTGAGTTGGCCCTCGTGGCGCTCGTCGAAAAGGTAGCCGAGTCGATGGATCTCACACCGCTCGCTCGGGGAGCCGAGCCCGACCAGGTCCTCGCTCATCGAATCGAACGGGTGGTGCGCGAGAAAGCCAAGGCGTTGCGCGATGAGGGGCACTGGCCCGACGCCATCGAGATCGACGATGCCATCCGCGACGCCCAGCGCGAGATCTTGGGGCTCGGACCGCTCGAGCCCCTCATCGAAGACGAGGAGGTGCACGAGATCCGTGTTCTTTCGCACGACAACATCACCGCGCTCAAGGGCGATGACACCATCGAAATCGATCCCGCCTTCTCGAGCGAAGCCGCGCTCGGTCGCGCCATCATTCGCCTGTGCCGTCAGTCGCCGCAGCCGCTTGCTCCGGGCGAGACCCTGGTCGAGCGGTACCTGCCCCGTGGGCTCTTGGTTCAAGCGGTGCTGCCCCCGACGTCGCAGTACGGTCACGCGCTGGTCATCAAGAAGCGCCGTCGCGCCGAAATCGGTCTCGACGATCTGGTGCGCAGCGGAACTGTCTCGCGAGCGATGGCCAACTTCCTCCAGGGCTGCGTCACCGCGCGGGCCAACTTGCTGCTCGTGGGCCCGCAAGAAGGAACCGCCATGCTCCTCTCGGCACTGGCCACCGCGGGGCACGCATCGGGTGGGATCGTCGCCCTGCAAGGCGTGGACGAGCTCTGGGGTATCGAGCCCGCCCCAGTGTGCATTCGACTTCCCGAAGCGGTCGACCAGGTGGCGCGGCTGGTGCGCGCCGGTGCCAAGCTGGGCCCCGATCGGCTGGTCATCAACCCCATGAACGGGCACGTCGCGGTAGCCGTGGCCAGCGCCGTGGCCGAAGGATGCGAGGGTGTGCTCGCGGCGGTCATCGCGCCGTCGCTTCGGCATGCGGTGGACCGCATGGTTCCCGACATGATGGCCGCGCGACCGGGTCTCACGCCCGAGGCCGCCAGGAGCTGGCTCGCGGGCTCGTTCGAGCTCGCCGTGGAGATCGCCCGTCTACGCGACGGACGTTTTCGGGTCTTGCGCATTGCCGAGCTGGCGCACGAGCGTGACTCGGCCGACCGGGACATTTTTACGTTCGTCATCGAGCGCACCGCGGCGGGAGGCGCGATCGAAGGCTCGTTCCACCCGACGGGTATCGTCCCGCGCGTTGCCGAAGATCTGGCGTCGCGCGGCGGCGGCTTCGAAACCGCACTTTTCAAGAGGACCGCGGCCAAGCCGTGAAGTGCTTTTTCGTTTAGCGTTAATTCTCCAAGTGTGCGGATCTGCGTCGGATGCACGACGAAGATCCGCACACTTGGACTATTTATTGTTTGACGTTTATCCGGGTGCTCACCCAGTGCTGCCGCGTCGTGATTCCAGCAAATCTGTCGGTGCGAGGAGCGCGCCGGAGCATCTCAGAAGGGAACGGTCGATGATACCCACGTCGGATCGGCGCCATCGGAGATCGCGATCGAGCCGAGCTGCAGTGGATTTGCGCTCGTCGAATCATTGGCCGTCTGCCCGGTTCCCTCGTCGAAGGACCACGAGCTCACGAGACCGGCGCTCGTCGGAGTCGAGCATTCGTGACGATCGGCGGCGATCTCGGCCACTGATAGCGCTCGGTTCCAAATCCGAACCTCGTCGACGTCGCCCACCAAGTAGCAATTGAGCCCGGGGTTGGTCTCCGCCCCAATGTAGAAGGGATGACTGTCGTACAGCACGGGTGGGGTGGCGGCCTGTCCCGAGATCACTAGTTCGTCGTCCACGTAGAGCCGTCTCGAGCTTGCCAAAACCCGGTGGCCGCCCCGCGGAAGCGCTTTCATTGGCTGCGGGCGCGTGCTACCCTCATAGCAAGATGGCCCCTTGGAACGGCGGCTCACGCGCCAGCGCGACGCATCCACCTAGGGGGCGACGCCTCCAGGGAGGCTTCTCCAAGACGATCGAGGACTCTTCGAAAGGAACAATTTCATGAGTGGCATCATCGATCCTCCGTCGTGCCCTCATCGCAAGCCCGGCACACACGCAGCGCAGCAGCGCGCACGCAGTCTTGCCGCGCTTGCCTTCGCGGCTCTCCTTGGCAGCGCCTGTTCGGGCGACATCGGCCCACCGCTCTCGGGTCAACCCGAAGGCGCGGGGGGCTCCAACCAAACCGGAGGCGGATCGGGAAGTGGCGGCACCGCGTCGGGAGCGACGAGCACGGGCGGAGCGAAGCTACGTTTGCTCACCCAAGCTGAGTATCGCAGCTCGATCCAGTCGCTCCTCGGCACGCTCACGACCAAGCTGACGCTGCCGGATGACGTTTCGGTCGCCGGCTATGTTTCCGTGGGAGCGTCCCAAAATGCTGTGAGCGACCCGGCGGCGACGGCGTACGAAGCGGCGAGCCTGGCGGCGGTTGACGAGGTCTTTGGCGACACGCAGCGCTGGCAGAAGCTCGTGGGTTGCGCGCCGAAGGCTGATCTAAGCGACGCCTGCGTCTCCACCTACGTCAAGAGCTTCGGCCGGAGCGCCTTCCGACGCGATCTGGCCGACGTCGAAGTGGAGCAGTGGCTAACCGTGGCCAAGAACGGCGCGACGCTCGCAAGCAGCGCCGCGCAGGGGCTGGCGACCGCGACGTCCGGATTCCTTCAATCGCCGAACTTTCTCTATCGGGTCGAGACCAACAAGCTCGATAGCAGCAATGGTCGCCTCAAGTACGACGGGGCGTCCATGGCGACGCGCCTCTCGTACTTGCTGAGCGGCGGGCCACCCAGCGCAGCGCTACTGGATGCCGCAAAAGCGGGTCAGCTCGACACCGCCGACGGCGTCCGCTCGGCCGCCGCTCCCTTGCTAGCGGATGCCAGCATCGCCGATCACGTGGGCGCGTTCTTCACCGAGTTCGCCCAAGTTCAGCAAGTGCTCGTCGTCAACAAGAGCACGGCGCTCTTCCCGACTTTCAATGCAGCGCTCCAAAGCTCGATGATGCAAGGCACCCAGCTTTTCCTCCGGAACATCGTGCTGGGACCGACAGCCGACGTGCGGTCGTTCTTCGACAGCAACCAGACGTTCGTGGACGCAAAGCTCGCTCCTTTCTACGGCGTTCAGGCGCCCGCGTCGGGTTTCGCGCAAGTTCAGCTCCCACCAAGCAGCGGGCGCGCGGGAATCTTGGGCCAGGCCAGCGTGATCGCGGGCCACTCCCAAGCCGACCGCAGCTCCCCAACTCGCCGAGGGCTCTTCGTTTTGGAGAGCTTCCTCTGCACGACTCCGCCTCCGCCTCCGGCGGGCGTCAACACCGTGCTTCCTCAGGATCCCAACACCACGGCGCGCGAGAAGCTGAAGGCGCATCGCGTGGCTGCGTCGTGCAACTCGTGCCACGGGTCGTTCGATCCTCTCGGCCTCGCGATGGAGCACTTCGATCCTATCGGACAGTATCGGGCAACCGAAAACGAGTTGGCCATCGATGCCACGGGCACTTTGGGTAGCGTCAACTTCGACGGCGAAGCGCAACTGGGATCCACATTGGCGCAGAACGCGGATGTCATGACGTGCATGATGCGCAACTTTTATCGCAACGTGAACGGCCGCGTGGAAGATGACAAGGACCCCGCCCAAGTCGACAGCTTGGTTCAATCGCTGGCGTCGCGCGGGTACGTCTGGCGCAACCTCCTCGCCGATTTCGTGGCCAGCGATGCCTTCCGTTCCGCCCCCGCACTGCCCGTCACAGGGAGCCCGTAAAATGGAAATTTTGAAAAAGCTCAAGTTTTCTCGGCGGCATGCACTGCGTGGTGCGCTCTC
>JBBSDY010000169.1:0-7532 GCA_038240245.1 Polyangiales bacterium | reverse complement strand
GAACAGAATCGTATTTGACGAACTTCGTCGCACCATCCTTGGCGCGCAGCTCGGCGGCCTTGTTTCCGGAGCTTTCCTGCCACGCAGCTTCGCGCGACTTTCGCGGCCCGTCGACCGGAGCAAGGAGCTGTGTCCAGTCGGTGCCCTTGAGCTCGCTCGACTTGAATCCCGTGAGAGATTCGGCCACGCGGTTGATGAACGTTACGCCGCCCTCGGGATCGGTCACCACGATGCCGTCCCGCACGACACCGGCCAGCGCAACGAAACGCTGCTCGGAGGTCTCGAGATCGGTCTCCAGCCGCCGGCGCTCGAGGGACGTCTCGATGGTGAGGTAGAGCTCCTTGGGATCGAAGGGCTTGAGCACGAACGCCAGCGGCAGTGTTTGCTTGGCGCGCGCGAAGGTCGCCTGATCACCGAACGCCGTGAGGTAGATGACCGGCACGTCGTAGCGATCGCGCATGCGCTGCGCGGTTTCGATACCGTCGATGTCGCCGTCGAACATGATGTCCATGAGCACGAGATCCGGGCGGTTCTCGCCGGCCATCTCCAGCGCTTCTTCGCCGGCGGCTGCCACGCCGGTGACGAAGTAGCCCATCTTGGTGAGGGACGCCTTGAGGTCGCGTGCGACAATGGCATCGTCCTCTACGATCAGGATCCGGGCCGTGGCTACCATTGCATCCCTTCGGGTGGGCCGAGGCCCACAGCGAAGCCAACATTAACCGTAGCCTATTTATGTCTCGGCCACGAGACCCCTCTCGCGCCGGTAGCCGAGGCACCTTTCGCTGCCCGCCTCGACGCGTCGGCACCCGGTCGGTCGGTTTTCGTAGATCGTGCAGGTGACGCGATGGCCAAGCTTGCCCCGGAGCGCCAGGCACCGTCCGTCCTGGTGAAGGCGCAGATGGGGGATGCCGTCAGCGTTGTAGACGACGAAGCGACGCATGAGGTCCGGCTTTTCGAGAAGCCCATCGCCCGGTCGCACCTCGACATAGTCGAGAAATTGCTCGGCGCGGTTGTCGTCGGGATTGGCGCAGCAGGCCCCGCAGCGCTTGCAATCGAAGTCCTGGGCGCGCGAGCCAGGGCTCATCGGGGCACTGTGGTCACCGCGGCGGTCCGCCCCAACCCGGAGGGGGACCTCCCCGCGGTGGCTGCCAGCCCTGGGGAGGGGGCTGTTGCGGCTGCCACCCGGGAGCAGGCACAGGGGCGCGGCCCATCCGCTGCAGCATCTCGTAGCGCAGCTGCGCGAGCTCCTGACGCAGGGGCACGATGAAACCCATGCTGATCGTCTCTTTTTTGCTCTTCATCGCGCGCGCCGCGTGCCACTTGCAGAGACCGAGTCGGGCCCCGTGGGCCACGAAACGTCGGCCTGCGCTGCCTCCGTGACCGAAGGCCGCCTTGAGACGGCCGAACGGCGAGCAGATGAGATTGAGCTCCTGCTGGGTGAGCGTTCCGATCAAAACCTCGTCCCGGAGGTTGTCGCGGATGATGCGCCCCTTGCGAATGACGAGCCAGCAGATGATTCCCAAGAATGCGAAGTTGAAGAGGAGCCACAGGGGCAGCATCAGCATGACGAGCATGCCCGAGACGGTCGCGGCCGCGTTCCACAGACCGTGCAAAAAGACGGCGAACCCGTAGCCGAAGAGGGGCGCGCACCATTTCAGCCACGTCTTGGTCGTTTCGCGAGAGATCCCGAAGCCAATCCCGGTCATCGACGTGTAGAGCGGGTGTCCCCAGGGAGAGAGAATGCCGCGCAGGACGAGCGTGGTGGCCAGAGCGCCGCCATGATGGCCGAGCGATTCAGCTAGCTGCGCCCGCGAGTAGTAGATGACATTCTCGGTCGCCGCGAAGCCGAGCGCGGCGAACGTTCCGTAGATGATACCGTCCACCACGCCGTCGAACTCGCGGCGCAGGAAGAAGAAGACGCCGAACACGGCGAGGCCCTTCCAAAATTCTTCGACGAGTGGCGCGCTGACGCAGGCGCCGATCGCCTCGCCGAATTGAGCCGCTTCCTTGGCCGTGCCGCCGGCAATCGCTTGCGCGACCTCGACGGCACCGGTGTTGATGAGACCCGAGAAACCCGCGGCCGCCACTCCGCCCCACAAGAGCGCCAGCGCCAGGCACCACCACGGCTCGGGATCGAACCGGTCGATGACCCACGGAAGCCACAGGTAGACCAAGAGCGGGGGGAATGCCCACAGCGCTCCGGTGTACATCGCGTCGAACCGGGCGTCGAAGTTGTTGCCCGTCGTGAGCGGATCCCAGATGAAGAGCTTGAGGATGATCGCCGCGCCGATCAGCATGAGGATGCTGTAGAGGACCCCGCCGACGACGACGCGCGTCTGGTGCGGATTGCGAGGTGCCACGAATGGAACGCTACACACAGACGGCGTTGGCGTCCATCCTGTGCCGGTGACTGGGCGTTCGCCGGCAGGCTAGTTGCTGATCGGCGTTCTCTTGCAGTCGCCCTTCCAGGAGATTCGCGCTCCGCCGTCGACCATCTGAAAATCGCTCGGCTGCATCGCGGTGAGCGCCGAGGCGTTCGTCGCCGATGACGCTTCGGTCGTCGCCGAGACGTAGATGTTCCCCCCGTCGGCGAGGAACATGCCGTACGTCTGCAGCGCCGTGGCGATCGCTCGCGCCGCGTCGCTGGGCAGACCGGCCATCGGATAGTCGGCGCGAAGTCGCAACCTTGCGCCATAGGGGAGCGTATCGGCCCCGCCCGACGGCCCGCCGATGTGCGTCGCCGGATGAACGTACACACCCTTGCGAATGCGGTTGTTCGAAATGGTAAACCGCAAGGCGTGCGTGATCTTCCCGGCCTTGATCTCCTCGGCGGTGAGCAGCAGCGGCGCCATCGGCATGTCTCCCGCATCGGCGCCATTGCAGTCGTCGCCACGGCTGTAGTTGGGCGGCGGCGTGGGTGCCCAGTAGTCCTTGCCGAGATCCCAGATCGAAAGGCACGTTCCGGTGAACGTTCCGCCGGTGGCCATCCCGCCGGTCACGTTGGCCTGGTAGAGCTCGTAGAGGCGCATCCCCTGGTAGACGAGCAGGTGGCAGTCGCCACCGTCACACGCGTAGTCGCCGGAAGCCGATCCTTCGACCTTGCCACCCGGCGGCAGTGGAACCGGACCGGTGTCGCAATCGGGCAAGGCGTCGGTCGGCTGGGTGAACGATCGCCGGGGCACGGTGTCGGCGGCCTGGGTGATCTCGAACGAGAAGTCGATGCCCAGCGTCGTGCGCTTACCGGTGTCGCCCCAACCGCTCTTCTGCAGCGCCGCCATCACCGTGGCCGATTCACCGTCGACCTTGGAGCTTCGAATGTCCTGGTAGAAGATGGAGCCTGGAGCCAGCTTGCCACTTCCCGGCTGGCCGGGAGCACCCCCGCCCGAGCCCGCGCTGCCGGAGCCAGCACCGCCCGACCCGGCCGAGCTACCGCCGGTCCCGGTGGCCCCGCTGCCCCCGCCGAGCTCCGAGCCCATCATGAAGCCGCCGCTGCCGGAGGTAGCCGATCCGCCCCCTGTGCCCGTCGAAACGCCCGCCCCACCGGATGCTCCGGTCGGGCCCCCCTCGGGCGCATCGCTGCTCCCGCACGCCACCGCGCCGACCATCAGGATTGCAAGCGACGACCCGATTCGAAATGGCCTTGTGCTCATGGACGCTCCTTCCCCACAACCTTGATGCGCGCAAGGCGACCGGCGGATCACACAATCGTGCTCAGCGTTTTGCTGCGAGCGCCCGGTCGATGATGCGGCGGAATTTTCCGGTGGGCTGCGCGCCCGAGATGAACACGCCGTTGATGACGAACGCCGGCGTCCCGCTGATGCCGGCGGCATCGGCGACGGCCGTGTCCGCGTCGACCGCGGCCGCGTTGCGATGATCGTC
The DNA here is from genome assembly GCA_038240245.1 of Polyangiales bacterium. Classification (GTDB taxonomy): domain Bacteria; phylum Myxococcota_A; class Polyangia; order Polyangiales; family Polyangiaceae; genus DASWDH01. Next base: position 3,653 of record JBBSDY010000169.1, on the reverse strand, counting down.
GAGGGCAGCGGCAAAGCGCGGCAGATCGAGGCCGAGCTGGTCGGCGTATTCGAGCAGCGCCTTCTTCTTGAGCCCTCCCGGTGCCGACTGATTCTTGAAGAGCATCGTTCGGTAGGCCCAGAATCCGTCGTTGCCCTTCTGGCGGAACGCCTCGACGGCAGCCTCTGAAGCAAGATGGGCGTCGCCGTGAAAGGGGAGCGGCCGGTGGCGCCATACGATTTTGATCTTGCCCGGATACAGCGTGAGCAGCTCTTGCATCGTCGCTTCGACGCGACCGCAAAACGGGCACTGAAAATCGGCGAACTCGGCGATGACCACCTTCGCGTCGCGCGCGCCGAGGAACGGTTGATCGGTCGAGGCCGCGGGGATCGTCTTCATCCCCGGCGGATCGGCGACCAGGGCCGACTTTTGCAGCTCGTCGTAGACCGACTGCCGGCGAACGCCGTGCGCCACCAGGGCCTTGGCCTTCACCAGCTCTTCATCGACGATGGCCGTGAACTTTTCGATCGGCTGCGCCCCCATGAGCCGGCGACCGTTGATGAAGAACTGCGGAGTTCCGAACGCCTTGAGCTCTTCAGCGAGATCGGTGTCGTCTTCGATCATCGCCGAGTATTTCTTGCCTGCGATGGCCTTCTTGACCCGCGCCACGTCGAGGTGGGCATTTCGCGCAATAGCCTCGAGGTCGTCGTCGTCGAGCTTGGCGGCCTGAAAAAGAGCATCGTGCACACGATAGAAGCCGTCGTCGCCTTTCTCGGCGCGTGCCTCGAGGGCCACCTCGGCAGCAGACTCGGCTCGCGGATGAAAAGGAAGTGGTTGATGCTTGAAGACGAATCGCACGTCATCTCCGTACCGCTTGCGGATCGCGTCGAGGGTGGTCTGCACGCGCTTGCAGTACGGGCACTGAAAATCGCTAAACTCGATGATCGTAACGAGCGCAGTCGCCTTTCCCCGCACCGGGGAGCTTCCCACGGGCACGCGCATCGTCGTCTTGTCGTCCTCTTCGGCGACCGCGGCCTCGGCGGGCACCGGGGCGGGCTTCTCGAACGCGGCGCCGGCGAGACGGGCGTAAAGCCCGCCGCGCGGCGCGCCAGCCGCCAGGCTTTCTGCGGCGCGCTTGAGCTCGGAGTCCACCACTTCGATGAACTTGGCGGTCGGCTGTGCGCCGCTGATCGCCACGCCGTTCACGAAAAAATCGGGCGTCCCGGTGGCGCCCACCTCTTGGGCAAGCTTCGAGTCGGCGTCAATCTTGGCGGCCGGCGCGCCGGTCGCTCGCTGGCCGCGAACACTTTGGACCGCCACACCCGCGTCTTGCGCCCACGTGTCGTAGGAGCCAGTTCCCATGGCGCTTTGATGCGTCAGCACCGAATTGACGAACTTCCAAAATGGCCCGCTGCCTCCGGCCGCATAGACGGCCATCGCCATCTCGGCGGCGGGCGCCGCTTCGGCGTGGAACGGCAGAGGCAGGTTCTTCCACACGACGCGAAGCTGGTCGGCACGGTAGCGCGCCTCGAGCTCGGCGATGCTGGCAGCGGCACGGCTGGTGAACGGACATTGCAGATCGGCGAACCACACCATGGTGACGAGCGCGTCGGAATTCCCCCACGAGGGATCGGCGAGGGTCACCGGGATCGGCCCCGGATCGCCCGAGGGATCGGCAAGCACCGCGCGATCGCCGAATCCCTGGCCCGACGCGGGAGCTCCCATGCTGGGCTGCGGCACGCCCGGCGCACCAACGGTGGTGGGCGCCGCCCCGCAGGCCGCCACGATCGCGAGTGCCAGAATACCCCAGACCCCCAACGCGGATCGAATCATCCGGGCATCATAGCGGCGAGCCGTCGACCCCGCACTGCGAAGCCGGCGAGCACTGGCCCCGCGCTAGTAACGTACCGAGTTGTAAGCGTCGACGAGCTTGTTGTACTTGTCGAGAACGGCATCGGGCGAGCCCTCGACCATCCAGCCCGAGGACGTGCCCATTTGCCGTTTGTCGAAGGCCGAGAAGGGCTTCTTGTCGCGGAGGTGGCGCACCAGGTTCTTGCCCACGATGACCAGATCCTTGGCCGCGCTGAGGTAGCTCGAGGTGTTGCTCGATTCGGGCTTGTTCTGATTCGACCACGTCTCGAACGCATCGACGGCCTGGTCGTAGGCATCCTCGGCCGCGGTCAGCCCGGCGAGGTTGATCTTGGTCACTTCTTTGGCGGCCTCGTGCAAGAGGGGCTTGGCGAGCAGCGTGGTGTTCACGGTGTGCCAGTGACCCTTCTTGCCCTCTTCCTTTTCGATACGAACGAGCTCCCGCTTGTCGAGATCCTCCTGGACCTGATCGACCAGCTGCGACAGATCCGTGTCGGCCTTGTCGAATGCCTCGAAGCCCGCCACGAGCTTGGGGTGGAGCTGCTTGGCCTTGGCCATCTTGTCGTCCTTGTAGTCGCCGCGCTCATAGTACTTGTGCGCTTCGTTGATGACGGGGACGACCGAGACGAGCGCCGTCGAATAGGCGCTGGCGAGCTTCTCCATGTCGGGCTTGCTCGGCTGTGCAGCGTTCGCCTTGGCGATGGCCGCCTTGCACTGCTCGGGATCGACCGAGATTTCGTAGACACCATAGATGTTGCGTTCCTTGCCGGTGGGCCCCTTCTTGGCATCGGCCCACTCGAAATATCTCTCCTCGGCGCTGTGCACCGACTTGGAGTAGCGGTTCAGGCAGTCGCGGATGTACCCGTTGAGCTTCTCGCCGAGCGCCTGGTCTTCGTCGGTCTTCTGCCCGACGCCTCCACCGTCCGCCCCCGCCTGCCGCGCCTTGATGGCCTCCTGGATGATCCGCTTGCACCCTCCGAGCGACAGGGACGAAATGAAGAGAAGCACCCCGATTGTACGGGCTTTTTGCATATCAAGTCTCCGAGCGTGGGACGAAAGCCCAGGGTAACCCAAACCCCGACGCGCCGCCTAGCCCGGCCCGGAGCGCCCACCCGACCGCTCACGACGACGTTGACGCCGCGGGCCGGGGACAGCACGCTGCCCGTTCATGACCCACCCGCTGCTCCTCGAGCTCGAGAGTCTCTTACCCGACTTGTACGGAACGGACGACCAAGCAAAAAAACGCGCCGTCGCCAGGCGCGACGGGCTCTTCGTCGAGCTGCGCCGTTTCATGGCAACGTCCGATGCTCCTCCCGAGACGCCGATGAAGTTTGGAACCTCGGGGTGGCGCGGCCAGCTGGCGTCCGACTTCACCATCGCCAACGTTGCATGCGTGACGCAGGCGCTCGTCGACACGGTGACCGATCCCGCGCTACACAAGGCGCTCGGCGTGGCCGACAACGACGACCTTCGGCGACGCGGGTGTGTCGTGGCGCACGACTCGCGCATCATGGGTCCCGAGTTCGCCGAAACGGCGGCGCGCATTCTCCTGGCGCACGACATTCCGGTAATCGTCCTCGGCATGGCGACGACGCCCGAAGTTTCGGCGGCCATTGCCGAGACGCACGCGGCCTTCTCGATCAACTTCACGCCGAGCCACAACCCATTTACGTATCACGGCTACAAGTTCAACCCTTCCGATGGCGGCCCGGCCACCAAGGACCTCACCGGACCGGTCACCGCACGCGCCAACGAGCTGCTGCACGGCTCGCGGGCGACCAAGACGCTCGACGACGCGGTGTTCG
>JBBSDY010000168.1:0-7543 GCA_038240245.1 Polyangiales bacterium | reverse complement strand
GCCGTCGACCATGCGCACGAGCCCGAGCGGCTCGGTCGGCTTGGTCAGATATCCCGCGGCGCGTAGGGCGAGCGCCTTGCTCTTGGCCTCGCCATCGGCGGTGATGAGGACGATTGGAATATCGCACGCGCCAAACTCGGACTCGATGGCCGTGACCAGGTCGAGCGCGTTGCCGAGCGGAAGGCTCCAGTCGAGCAACATCATGCACGGGCGTTCGCCGCCGCGCAGGTAGCCGAGAGCCGAGGTCTCGTCGCTCGCGTGCACGACGACGTGCCCCTCGGTCTGCAAGATTTCGGTAAAGAGCTCGGCACAGGCTTCGTCGTCTTCCACCAGGAGAATAGTGGGCGCGCTCATGCGGGATGCTCGGCATTTTGCGGGCGCCCTCGAACCAAGGACATCGGTCAAAGGACCCAGGTATCCTGCGCTGCCGTCCACAGTCGAAGTAGGCTGCGGCCCCAAGTTTGCACGCTGCACGCGGCGACGATCCGGGGTTATCGTCGTGTCCCTTTCATGCGCATTCCGACGGCTACCTACCGACTTCAGCTCAACCGCGACTTTGATTTCGAAGCAGGGCACCGGGCCATTTCGTACCTGGACGCACTGGGCATCGGAGACGTCTATAGCTCGCCGATCTACACGGCCCGCCCCGGCAGCGGTCACGGCTACGACGTCTCGGCACACGAGCACGTGAACCCCGAGCTCGGCGGCGAACACGGGTTTCGCAAGCTGGCGAACGAGCTCAGAGCCCGCGACATGGGGTTGCTGCTCGATATTGTCCCCAATCACATGTGCGTGGCCGTCGACGCGAACTGGCGGTGGCGGGACGTGCTCGAAAACGGACCCAGCGCCGTCTCCGCAAGGTTCTTCGACATCGACTGGCGCCCCCCGAAGCAGGAGCTCGCCGGCCGGGTGTTGCTCCCCATCTTGCCCGATCAGTTCGGCCGCGTGATCGTCGCCCAGCAGCTCACTGTGGCCCTGGCAGAAACGGGTTTCGCCGTTCGCTACGGCGATCGTCAGCTTCCGCTCGCTCCTAAATCGTGGCCGGCCATCCTCGAGCCCGCGCTCGCGTTGGTGCGCGCCAAGGCTGGTGATCTGGACGATGGCGTCCTCGAGCTGGAAAGCATCGTCCGTGCGCTCGACCGGCTACCGACGCGCGTCGAGACGGGTGCTGAGCGGGTCCGCGAGCGACAACACGAGATTCCTATCATCCGGGCGCGCCTCGCCACCTTCCACGAACGAAGCGAGGACTTTCGCGATGCCCTGCAGGTGGTGCTCGCCAAGTTGCACGGCGAGAGTGGCACACCGGCGAGCTTCGATGCCCTGGCGAAGCTTCTGGTCGATCAGGCCTACCGCCTGAGCTCTTGGCGCGTGGCCGCGCACGAGATCAACTACCGTCGGTTCTTCGATATCAACGATCTGGCTGCGATTCGCGTGGAGGATCCGGTCGTGTTCGAGGCGGTTCATGCGCTGCCCTTTCGGCTCGCGAAAGAGGGCCTCGTGACCGGCCTGCGCATCGACCACGTCGATGGATTGTACGACCCCCGTGGGTACCTTCGCGACGTGCAAGAAGGGTGGAAGTCGAGTGTGGGGGGGACGGACGAAGCGTACGTGGTCGTCGAAAAAATTCTCGGCAAGGGCGAGCAAGTGCCCGCCGATTGGCCGACCGCCGGAACGACGGGCTACGAGTTCATGAACCTCGCGACGGGTGTTCTCATCGACCGGCCGCGCGTGGCGCGCCTGCACGATACGACCCAGGGCATGGGTGGTACGACGAGCTCGTTTGCGGACATCGTCTACGGTTGCAAGAAGCTCATTCTCGACACGACCCTGGTCGCCGAGCTCGCCATGCTCGCGCGAAGACTCGATCGCATCTCCGAGCAAGACATGTTCACGCGCGATTTCACCCGCGTCAGCCTGCAAGATGCGTTGGCCGAGGTCATCGCGTGCTTTCCGGTCTATCGAACGTACATCGGAAGCACACAGAGCTCCGTCGATGCGGCCGATCGAGGCGTGATCGAGCGCGCGGTGCTCGATGCGCGCCGTCGAAACCCCCTGACGCCCGAATCCGTCTTCGACTTCATCCGCTCGACGCTGCTTCTCGAAGAGCCGACGGGGCAGAGCCTGCAAGCCAGCGCCGAGCGCCGCGAGTTCGTGATGAAGTTCCAGCAGCTCACCGGCCCGGTCATGGCGAAGGGCGTGGAGGATACGGCCTTTTATCGGTATTTTCCGCTCGCTGCACTCGAAGAGGTGGGGGGCCACCCCGAGTCGATGGGCGTGTCGCTGCCGCAATTTCATCGCGAGATGTCGGTGCGGGCCGAGAAATTCCCGCACGCTCTGTCGGCAACGGACACGCACGACGCGAAGCGCAGCGAGGACGCCCGGGCGAGACTCTCGGTCCTTTCCGAGATCCCGCGCGAATGGGAAGAGACCGTCGCGCGTTTTCGCGAATGCAACCGCGCGCACAAAACGACCGTCGGCGACACACTCGCTCCCGACGATGACGACGAATACCTTTTCTACCAAACGGTGCTTGCCATCTGGCCACCTGGCGTCGACGATCCCCCGGCGGACCTGGCGGAGCGGGTGTCGGCGTACATGATGAAGGCCGTGCGCGAAGCCAAGCGCCATTCGAGCTGGATCAACCCGAACGTGGCCTACGATGGCGCCGTAGCTAATTTCGTGGCGGCCGCCCTGCACCCCGAAAAGGGCCGCTCGTTCCTCGCCGAGCTCGCCACACTGCGGCAGCGCGTCGAGCGGCCGGGGCTGTGGAATTCGCTGACCCAGACACTCTTGAAGGTGGCCGCTCCCGGAGTCCCCGACTTCTACCAGGGCTCCGAGCTGTGGAGCTTCAACCTCGTCGATCCCGACAACCGACGGCCGATCGATTTCGACGAGCGGCGTCGGATCTTCGCGAGCTTGATGGCGGCGTTCGAGGCCGACCCAATCCGGTTGGTCGATGAGCTCGTTGCCAACGCCGAAGACGGACGAATCAAGATGCTGGTCTCGAGCTTGGCTCTCCGGCTCCGTCGTGCCGAGGCCTCTCTATTTCGAACCGGCGGCTACGTGCCGTTGCAGGTGTCCGGTCAGCGCGCCGAGCAAGTCGTCGCGTTTGCACGCGCGAGCGGTTCCAAAACGGCGGTGGCCATTTGCGGGCGTTTTTTTACGCGACTGGGCGAGCGCGCGGCCATGCCCGTCGGCGAGGCATGGGGCGATGCGATCACGGCGCTGCCGGCCGATCTCGAAGGGCGGGAGCTTCACGACGTCTTCACTGGGAGCAAGCTTACCGTGCGCGGCGACGGCGCAGGTCACTTGCGGGTTGCCGAGGTGCTTGCGCATCTGCCCGTCGCCCTCGTGTTCACCAGGAGCTAGAAAACATGACCCACGCAGTCGTCAGACGAAGATTTCCCATCGGTGCCGAGCCGTCCCGCGACGGCGCGCACTTCAGGGTGTGGGCCCCCAAGTGCCGCAAGGTCGAGGTCATCACCGAGGGATCGGTCTCCACTTCGTCGGAGCTACAATCCGAAGAGGGTGGGTATTTCTCCGGCATCTCGGCAGCGGCCCACGCGGGAACGCTCTACCGCTTCCGGCTCGATGATGGCCAGGAGCTGCTGCCCGATCCGGGCTCACGTTTTCAGCCCAAAGGTCCCCACGGACCGTCGGAGATCATCGACGGCTCGTCGTTCGCCTGGACCGACTCCAAGTGGAAAGGTGCCGCGCTCTCCGGACAGGTCGTCTACGAGATGCACGTCGGCACGTTCACCCGTGAGGGCACGTGGCCCGCCGCGATCCGCGAGCTCGACGAGCTTGCCCGGCTGGGCATCACGCTCATCGAGGTCATGCCCGTCTCTGATTTTGCCGGCCAGTTCGGCTGGGGTTACGACGGTGTCAACTGGTTTGCTCCCACGCGGCTCTACGGCCGCCCCGACGATTTCCGTGCCTTCGTCGACAGGGCGCACGCGGTCGGCGTGGGAGTCATTCTCGACGTCGTCTACAACCACTTCGGTCCCGACGGCAATTACCTGTCGCGCTTTTCGGACGACTACTTCTCGAGCGAACGCCAAACCGAATGGGGAGCGGCCATCAATTTCGACGGACCGGGTTGCGAGGGGGCGCGCGAGCTGGTGCTGGCCAACGCACGGTACTGGATCGACGAGTTTCACCTGGATGGGCTCCGGCTCGATGCGACGCAGAGCATCTTCGATGAATCGGGCACGCACATTCTGTCCGAGCTGGCAGGTGCGGTTCGCAAGGCCGCGGGACATCGCGCCACCGTGCTCATCGCCGAGAACGAGCCGCAGCATCCCAGACTGGTGCGCGCGGCAGCGGCGGGAGGATATGGTCTCGATGCGTTGTGGAACGACGACTATCACCACAGCGCCATGGTGGCGCTCACCGGGCAGAGCGAGGCCTACTACACCGACTACCGAGGCAGCCCTCAGGAGTTCATCTCCGCGCTCAAGTGGGGCTACCTCTACCAGGGTCAAAGGTACTCATGGCAAAAAGCCCCACGTGGCAAGCCAGCGCTCGACATCGATCCCTCGGCCTTCGTGCTGTTTCTTCAAAACCATGATCAGGTCGCCAACACCGGTCGCGGGCTGCGCGTTCATGGCCTGACGAGCCCGGGAAAATACCGTGCGCTGACGGCGCTTACCTTGCTTGCGCCCGGAACGCCGATGCTCTTTCAGGGACAAGAGTTCGGAGCTTCGACGCCTTTTCTGTACTTCGCCGATCACGAGCCGGATCTGGCGCGCCTGGTCCGCGAAGGCCGAAAAGAATTTCTCCGTCAGTTCCCGTCGTTGGCCCTCGAAGCGGTGCAAGAGCGACTTGCCGATCCGGTGGACCCCAAGACCTTCGAGATGTGCAAGCTCGATTTCGGCGAGCGAAAAGCGCACCCCGAGATCTACGCCCTGCACGCCGATCTGCTACGGTTGCGGCGCACCGACCGCGTCTTTGGCTCGCCCCACCCACGAGCAAGCGTGGATGGCTTCGTGCTGGGCGCGGAAGCCTTTGCGATTCGCTTTCTGGGCCGCGAAGGCGACCGGCTCTTGCTCGTCAACCTCGGTCGTCAGCTCGATCTTGCGGCAGTGTCCGATCCTCTCTTCGCGCCGCCCGAAGGCGCATCGTGGGAGATGAGCTGGTCGAGCAACGATGTATCCTATGGCGGTGACGGTACGGCCGCCATCGAGCATGACGACGGCGTTACCATTCCAGGAGAGTGTACGGTCGTCCTCACACCACGCCATGGTTGACTCTCCGCACTCCGATCCGGACACCAGCGAAACCGATCCGCGCATTTCGCGCGAATGGTTGGTGACCAATGGCCTGGGCGGCTACGCATCGGGCACTGTCTCGGGATTCATCACGCGCCGGTTTCATGGGCTTCTGATCGCCGCGCTTCCTGCACCGCAGGGCAGGACGATGATGCTCAACTACCTGTCCGAAGAGGCCAGGCTACCGGACGGCACAACGGCAATGCTGAGTGGACAAGAAAGCGCCCCCGGGATCCTGGTGCCCGGCGCATCGCTCCACCTGGTCGACCTTCGTCTCGACGCGGGGTTGCCGGTATGGACCTATCGCGTCGGGGACGTGACCATCGAGAAGCGTCTGTGCATGCCGCGCGGACAGAACACCACGTTGATATCGTACGAGCTAAAGAGCGGGACGGGTCCGCTGCGGCTCGAGCTTCAGCCCTGGGTGAACTTTCGACCCCATGAAGGCATTCTGCAAGGCCACATCGATGAGCCCTATACGGTGAGCGTCCAGGGCGATCGCTACGAGCTGACGCGGTCGGGCTTCCCTCCGCTGCGCCTGCAGATCACCGGCTCGCGACCGGCGTTCACCATTGCCGGCGATCGACTCACCAACGTGCGCTACCAAATCGAGGCGAGCCGCGGCTACGACTCGAGCGGCGATCTCTACAGTCCCGGCTACTTTGGCGTGGATCTCGAGGCCGGCGCTCCGGTCACCTTGATCGCATCCACCGAGGCCTGGGAGATTGCCCTGGCGATCTCGGTCGTTCAAGCTTTTGCATCGGAGCGAAAGCGCCGCCTCAAGCTGGTGGCTCATGCCCATCCGAGTCTGGGGGTGGGGGCCGGCGCCGAGCTCGTCATGGCCGCCGATCAATTCGTCATCACGCCCGCAGGTCGTCTCGCCGACGCAGCGCGCGCCCGGGCGGGCGGCGACGAGGTGCGTACCATCATCGCCGGCTACCACTGGTTCACCGACTGGGGCAGGGATACGATGATCAGCCTCGAGGGGCTCACGTTGTCGAGCGGCCGAGCCGAAGAGGCGCAATACATTCTGCGAACGTTCGCTTACTACGTTCGCGATGGTCTTTTGCCCAACATGTTTCCCGAGGGCAACAACGCGGGCCTCTATCATACCGCCGATGCGACGCTCTGGTATTTTCACGCCATCGATCGTTACGTCGCGCTGACCGGCGACGAGAGCCTGGTCAGCGATCTTCTGCCGATCATGCGCACCATCGTCCGGAGCCACTTCGAAGGAACGAGGTTCGGCATTGCCGTCGACCCCAAAGACGGACTCTTGCGACAAGGCCAGGAGGGCTACCAGCTTACCTGGATGGATGCCAAGGTCGGTGACTTCGTCGTCACCCCACGGCGCGGCAAGGCCGTCGAGATCAACGCGCTCTTCTACAACGCGCTCTTGCTGCTCGCGGGCTGGGAGGAGCGCGCCGGCGACAAGTCCGCGTCCGATGATCTCGTCCGCCGCGCCGAAGTCGCGCGCGAAAGCTTCAACCGTCGCTTCTGGTACGAGCAAGGCGGCTATCTTTACGACGTCGTCGACGGAGAAAAGGGCGACGACGCGGCCCTGCGCCCCAACCAGATTCTGGCGATTTCATTGAAGCACCCTGTCTTGGCTCCCGAGCGCTGGAAAACGATCGTCGGCGTCGTGCAAAAAGCCCTGCTCACGCCGGTCGGGCTGCGATCTTTGGCGCCATCGGATCCCGACTACAAGGCCAAGTACTTCGGCGACCTGCACGCGCGCGACAGCTCGTACCACCAAGGTACCGTCTGGGCGTGGCTCATCGGTCCCTTCGTCGACGCGTGGCTCAAGGTTTATCCCGGGCGCGAGCGCGACGCGCAGCAGTTTTTGCAGGGCTTCGTGTTGCACCTGTCCGAGGCCTGCCTGGGATCGATCAGCGAGGTATTCGATGGCGATGCGCCCCATGTTCCGCGCGGATGCGTCGCTCAGGCCTGGAGCGTCGCCGAAGTCGTCCGCCTGTGGATCAAGACGTCACCCCTGGGGTGAGGGTGCGCCGCCCGCTTGGGCGGAGAGCACCACGTCGTGCACGAAGGCCAGCTTGCTGACCACGGCTCGGTTGAGCACGAATGGGTAGGGGTCGCGCATTCCCATGCTCCGGTTCATCGCGTTGATCGCCAGCGAGAGCCGAACCCACTCTTCGAGAAGATCGGCGAATGAGCTGGAAACGGTGTCGGCGTCGATGATGTCGACGCGCTGCTTGTGGATGAGACCATCCGATGTGTCTCGCGGCGCGACGCCGAACGCCTTGGCCGTCTCG
>JBBSDY010000167.1:0-7586 GCA_038240245.1 Polyangiales bacterium | reverse complement strand
GCAGCTGCGCAAGCACGATCGAGGAAGAAAAACGGGCCGGGCGGCCTCTTGTGTGCCACCCGGCCCGCCGATTCCGGGCCCCAATTTACCTCGAGGGACTCGCAGGGTCTTGGCCAAGATGCCAGGACCCGAAGGACAGTCGATTACCCTTGTCCAGCCTCCAGGTTAGGGCCACAGGTACTCTGCATGATCGCTATCCTCCTCCGGCATGCCGGCACCCGACTCTGTCCGACGATTGTTGGGCAGTTAGATCGGCGGGTGTTCAGTTAGGTTGGGACTCGATGTCCCGGTTTCGGTGCCAGTGCCACGGAGGTGCTCCTCCGTTGGACCATCCAGGGGCCGAAGCCCCAACACGGGCGTTCTTTCGAACCTAGCACGGGTGTTTGGCGTGGCAACCTCTTGAGTCCCTACGACTGGCTTCTTGCTCGCCGCACGGCCGCGCTCGGCATCGCGCTGGGCGCCCTCGTGTTCTTCGTGATGGTGGGTACCGACGAAGGGCTCGCCACGCTGGGAGGCCGGCTCGGTCGCCTGGCGGCGCTCGTTTCGCTCGCGGCGGGAGCAGCAGCTTTCATCGCCACCGAGCAAGCGCGGTCGCGAGGCGAGCTCCGCGCGCTGGCGGCGGCGGGTGTCTCGCCCATCAAGGCGTCGATGGGCGCAATCGTCGGTGGCGCGGCTGTCGGCGCGGTGGGTCCCGTGCTTGCGCTCGTGCGAACGGTGGATCTGTCGCCGTTGTTTCCGCGCGCGGTTGCCTTCGGTGGAAGCTGGATGCCGCAGGGTGAAGCTTGGCTCGAGTCGACGCGAGGCATCGTCGTTCGGTCCAGCGGCGAGCTCGAGCGAGTGGGAGGAGCGGCGGGGATCGTCGTGGCGCCCGAATCTGCTCCGCGCGCCGCGACGGTGGTGGCGCTCGTTCTGGCGGCGATTGCGTTTCCGCTCTGGGCGACGGCGCGCGGTTCGACGCTGCACCGGGTGGCGGTTGCGCTCGGCGTGGCCGCGGCGTCGGTGGCGGTGTTCCACCTCGTCGCTGCGGGAAGAATGCCGTCGGCGACGCTCGCGCTGCCGCCGTCGCTGCTGACGCTCGATGCCTGGATGCTGCACCGGAGCGTCTCATGGTCGTGAAGGGATCGTGGGGCACGCCAGGCAACCAACCTTCGGCCGCGCTCTACCGGGGTTGGGCGATCTTGGTTCATGGCGGAGCTGGCCGCTCGGATAGCGAGGTCGGTCGCGTCGAGGGGTGCAAGCGGTCGACCGATGCCGCGGTGATGGTGCTCACGCAGGGCGGATCCGCGCTCGATGCCGTGCAAGCCGCGGTTCGCGTCCTCGAGGACGATCCGCTCTTCAATGCTGGCACGGGCGCCTGCCTCACCGAAGAAGGTTTCATCGAGCTCGACGCAGCCATCATGGAAGGCTCGGCACTTCGTGCGGGAGCTGTGTGCGCTTTGGCGCCATTTCGCCATCCCATCGATGTGGCTCGGGCCGTCATGACCGAGGGCCGTCACGTGCTTTATGCGGGACAAGGAGCCCGGGACTTTGCGCTCCGCGCAGGGTTCGAGCCGTCGACCGTAGACGCGATGACCACTCCGCGGGCGCGCCTGCAGTGGGAAGAGCTCAAAAAAGGCGCGCTCGCCGCGGTACCCACGGGCACGGTGGGCGCAGTCGCCCGAGACTCCGCGGGCATCGTCGCCGCGGCAACGAGCACGGGTGGGATCCTGGGAAAGAGGAGCGGCCGCGTCGGGGATTCGCCCATCGTTGGCGCGGGCACTTTTGCCGACGACGAGGCAGGGGGCGCCTCGGCCACGGGGCAAGGCGAGGGAATCATGCGCACCTGTCTGGCCAAGATGGCGGTCGACGAGATGCGGCGGGGCACGGATCCCGAGACCGCGGCGCGCCTTGCCATCGACCACCTCTCTTCGCGCGTCGAAGCCACGGGGGGTATCATTCTCGTCGACTCTCTGGGCAGGCTGGGGTGGGCTCGCTCGACGCCGGCGATGGCCTGGGGCTCCCAGTGGGAAGGCTGCGACTTCGCGGGTGGGACGTGAGACGCGTGAAGTGATACAGGGTTTTTCGTGACCGCCGAGGACGCGAAAAGAGAAGCCGCTCGCTCGGCCCTGGTCGAGCTTCCCGAAAGCGGGGTCGTGGGCCTTGGCTCGGGCTCGACGTCTCGACTCTTCATCGACGAGGTGGGAGCTCTGGTCCAGAAGGGCCGGCAGCTTCGAGGGGTGCCGACATCCGAAGGCAGCAAACTTCAGGCGCAGGCGCTCGGTATCCCGCTCCTCGGTGACGAGGGCCCGTGGGACATCGCCGTGACCGTCGACGGCGCCGACGAGGTCGACGCCAACCTGAACCTCATCAAGGGCGGCGGCGCCGCCCACACGCGCGAAAAGATCGTCAACTATGCGTCGCGCCGCAACGTGATCATCGTCGATGACTCCAAGCTGTCCCAGCTTCTCGGCGAAAAATGGCCGATCCCGCTGGAAGTTCTGCGTTTCGCCCACCTGACGACGGTTCGCGCTCTCGAGCGGTGGGGCCGGGTCGTGGTGCGATCTCGCGACGGCAAGGCCGTCATCACCGACGCCGGCAACCCTCTCTACGATCTCTTCGCGGGAACGTTGCCCGATCCTGCCGCAATGGACCGGCAGCTTCGCGGCATTCCGGGGGTCGTCGAGACCGGTCTCTTCATCGGGCGCGCCGACGTGGTCATCGTGGCGGGATCTCTCGGCGTACGGCGTCTCGAGCGAACGACCTAGCTCGACGCCGGTGCCCGGGGTGCCAAGATCGTAAAGTGCGCCAGGCTGTCGGGCCCCAGCTCGAGCCGCAGCGAAGCGCCCGCATTTTGGGACAGTGCGCGGGCGAGGGCCAGACGAACCCCCGAGCCAGCGACGGCGAAAGGCGTCTTGTTTCCCGTTCCCTCGCGGGCCAGAGCGAAGTCGCCGAGCTCGATGCGGAGCATTTCGGAGTCTGCCTCGGCGACGCGGATCACGACCGTCGCCGGCCCCGACGGAGGATTCGGTTGCTGCGCCTGTCGTTCGGTGACCGCGATGCAAGCTTCGGCGGCAGCGCAAACGAGCAGCCGCGCATCGACGAAAACGGCCCACGACGAAGAGGGCGGAAGCACGAGAGTTGCGTCGCCCCCCGCGGCGCGAAAGGCCTCGTCGAGCGAGCGCGCAAGCGAATCGACCCCGACCGTCGTGAGTCTCGGCTCCACCGCGAGATCCTTGATGGTGCCGCTCGCCTCGGAGATGAGCGCGTCCAGCTTGCCGAGCTGCGCCCGCAGCTTGCCTCGTAGAGCATCGACGTCGGCCGTCTTGGCGCCCATCGCCTCGATGAGCAGCGTGCCGCTGTGCAAGGGGTTTCGGAGATCGTGCAGGAGGACGTTCACCATCGCCGTCAGCGTCTGGTGACGGACGTACATGTCGTCGTCATTCATCGTGTGCGGGTCAGGGTAGCACCACAGGCCAAACGGCAAGGGGCGCGCATTCGTTTGACGGAGGGCTCTTTTGCTGAAAAAACTGGATCGGTGTCGGCACTGCGCGTCCTCTCCTACAACGTTCGCTACTTCGGACACGCCACCCGAGGCATTGCCAGCACCCGCACCGCGATGAAGCGCATCGCCGGCGCGCTGGCCGCGCTCGATCCGCTCGCTGATATCGTGTGTTTGCAAGAGGTCGAGACGAGCTCCATCCGATCGACGGCCATGCACCCGCGGACCAAGGTGGGCGAAACGCAGCTCGAGCGTTTGATGGTCATGCTGGGCGAGGCCCTGGCCGCGGAAGGTAAGCGCGAAAGCTATGACGCCTACTATTTTCCTGCCCACGCCTATCAACTCGGACCAAAGACCCAGATCTACACGACCGGGCTCGCGATCCTGGCACACCGCGACTTCGAGGTGCGGCACACCAACGCGCGCGTTCCCGCCGACATCACGCACCGGCGCGTGCACGCCGTCCGCAAGCTGAAGCAGACGCGAATCTGCGCTCACATCCGCTGCAAGGATCGCAACGGGCAGCTCCTCGACGTGTTCAATACGCACCTAAGCTTGCCGACCGCGCTCTCGCGCGACTTCTGGACGCGACCCGAGCGAATGGGCTACGGCCCCAACCAGATCGAGGAGGCCAAGAACTTGATCCGCTACGTCGAGGCCGAACGGCAGAGCGATCGGTTCTTCATCGCCGGAGACTTCAACTCATTGCCGGGATCGCCGGTGTACCGCCACCTTCTTGCCCAGCAGGGCTACCACGATCCGTTTGCGCAGCTCTACGGGATGAACGAGGAAGAGCTGCGCGAGTGGCCCACCGCAGGCTTTATGCGGATGCGCATGCACGTCGATCACATCTTCACCGGCAAGGCCCTGCGGTGGCTCGACTTCGACGACACGCACGCCTTCGGCGATCGAGCGGCCACCTTTCACGGACTGTCCGACCACATCCCGCTCATCGGTCGATGCCGCGCGGCGCCCCCGGCGCGCAAGGACAGCCACCGCCCCCGCGCCTCGTCACGCCCCCCGGAATAGCCGTCGTCGCGAAGCTACTGATCGCAGGCGCGGCGCAGCCCATCGATCGCCTTGGCCAGATCGTTGCGCTCGTCTTCGGTCAGCTTGAGCGACGGGTTGGCCCGGACGGCCTCGAGCGGCCGGATCAGCCCCGACAAGCTTCCGGGCCACGAGGTTCGCAGGCTCGACGAGTACTGCGCGCGAGCCAGATCGAAAGCCGCCTGGTCGTCGCCCCGAGAGGTGAGGGCGTCCAGGATTCGTTGCACTGTTCCGAGGGCAGCCTCGATTTCGGCAAGGGTGTCGGACATGGCCCATCCATCATAACCAGAACCGACGCAGCCGCGCGATAGGTGATAGAAAAGGACGCGATGAGCGACCTGTGGACCCGATACCAGAAGTACCTCGCAGTTTGCCCCACCATCGATCTGACCGTCGACATCAGCCGCATGCGGTTCGACGACGGCTTCTTCGAGAGCATGCAAGCCCGGATGGGGCAAGCGTTCGCTGCCATGGCCGAGCTCGAGCGCGGAGCCATCGCCAACCCCGACGAGAATCGCATGGTCGGTCACTACTGGCTGCGCAATCCTGCGCTGGCCCCGACAGCGGCCATTCGTGACGAGATCACCACGACCAATGCTCGCGTGGTGAAGTTTGCATCCGATCTGCATCAGGGCGTCATCGCCCCCGAGCGCGCATCGCGCTTTCGCAATTTTCTGGTGATCGGCATCGGCGGCTCGGCCCTTGGACCCGAGTTCGTGGCGTCTGCGCTCGGCACGAGCGAAGCTCCGATGCACCCCTATTTTTTCGACAACACCGACCCCGATGGCATGGACCGCACGCTCGCCGCGATCGGTGAGGGCCTGAAAGAAACCCTGACCATCGTCATCTCCAAGTCGGGTGGAACCAAAGAGACCCGCAACGGTATGCTCGAGGCCAAGGCGGCCTACCAGCGCGCGGGGCTCGCCTTCGAGAAGCACGCCGTGGCCGTGACGGGCGAGGGGAGCGATCTGGACAAGACCGCAACGCAAGGCAAATGGGTGGCGACATTTCCCATGTGGGACTGGGTCGGCGGACGCACTTCGGAGCTGTCGGCCGTGGGCCTTTTGCCGGCGGCCCTCCAAGGCATCGACGTCGAAGCGATGCTCGCGGGCGCCCGGGACGCCGACGCGGCCACCCGGGTCGACGTGGTCGCCGACAACCCCGCCGCGTTGCTTGCCTTGATGTGGCACCACTCGGGTGACGGCCAGGGAAAAAAGGCGATGGTCGTTCTGCCTTACCGCGACAAGCTCGAGCTCTTCAGTCGCTACTTGCAACAGCTCGTCATGGAATCGCTGGGCAAAGAGAAGGATCTGAAGGGTCGCGTCGTCAACCAGGGGATCGCGGTTTACGGCAACAAGGGGTCGACCGATCAGCACGCCTATGTGCAACAGCTTCGAGACGGTCTGAACAATTTTTTCGTCACGTTCATCCGCGTTCTCGGCGAGCGAACGAACCAATCGGGCCCGGTGTTCGAGGTCGAGCCCGAGATCACCTCGGGCGACTACCTCGAGGGGTTTCTGCTGGGCACGCGGCAGGCGCTCTTCGACAATGCGCGCGAGTCGGTCACCCTGACGCTGCGCGAGGTGTCGCCGCGCTCGATTGGCGTGCTCATCGCGATCTACGAGCGTGCGGTCGGGCTGTATGCGTCTCTCATCGGAATCAACGCCTACCACCAGCCGGGAGTCGAGGCCGGCAAAAAGGCGGCAGCCAACGTGATTGCTCTGAAAGCCAGGGTCATGCGCGCCCTGCGCGAGGCGAGCGAGCCGCTGACCGCTCCACAAATCGCCGAGCGCGCGGGCGCTCCCGACGAGGCCGAGACGGTCCATCATCTGCTCGTCCACCTCTCGTCGAACCGAGGTCGCGGTGTCGTGCGCGTGTTCGGGGCTGCCGTCACGAGCGCCTCGGCAGCGAAGGCAGCTCTGCTGGGCGCCCAATTCAAGGCTGAGTAACCTCGGCTCGCCGGCGGCGAGATCGAGGCGAGAAGTGCTGGACGTCCGGCTCTGCGCTAGTATCCTCCTCGAGGTTTCCGCCACGCCGTAAGGTCCCGCCGCGTCGTATGCCCAAGATTCTCGTCGTCGACGATCAGCGCAACATGCGCACCACGCTCGCGATGATGCTTCGCGGCGCGGGCTACGAAGTGGACGAGGCGGCCGATGGTGCGCAGGGCGCCGACCTCGGCGCCAAGGGAGCCTACGACGTGGTCGTAACCGATCTCAGGATGGGTCCCATCGACGGCCTGGCGGTTCTGCGCGGCGTCAAGGAAGCGCAGGCGATGACCGAGGTCATCGTCATGACGGCTTATGGGACCATCGAAAGCGCCGTCGAAGCGATGCGGGTCGGCGCGTTCGACTACATTCAGAAGCCCTTCACCGAAAACGAGTTGCTCCTCAAGGTTCAGAAGGCGCTCGAAAACCGGCGTCTTTTGGGCCAGGTGCAGGCATTCGCCAGCGAGTTTCGCGAGCGCTACGGATTCGAGAACATCGTCGGTCGCTCGCAGGCGATTCGTGACGTGCTCGTGCGCATCGTCAAAATCGCGCCCACCGACGCCACGGTGCTCATCACCGGTGAAAGCGGCACCGGCAAAGAGCTGGTGGCCAAGGCGATCTACGCCAACAGCCGCCGCGCCGATCGGCCCTTCATCCCCGTCAATTGCGCCGCCATCACCGAGACCCTGCTCGAGAGCGAGCTGTTCGGGCATGCCCGCGGCGCCTTCACCGGAGCCGCTACCGCCCGCAAGGGGCTTTTCGAGGAAGCCGACGGCGGCACGTTCTTCTTCGACGAGATCGCCGAAACTCCGCCCTCTTTTCAGGCCAAGCTGCTGCGTGCCATTCAAGAGGGCGAGATCAGGCGCCTCGGAGAGAACAAGGCCGTCCATGTGAACGTGCGAATCATCGCCGCCACCAACCAGGACCTGGGCCCCGCCATCGCCGAAAAGCGCATCCTGCGGTCCAAGGACGACGCCTCGCGGAAGATGCTCGACGAAGCCTTCCGTACGATGCGTGCGAAGCTGGGCGACGCCGCGTGGCAGACCCTCCTCGGCGAGCTCGACGAGAAGGAGTTC
>JBBSDY010000166.1:0-7597 GCA_038240245.1 Polyangiales bacterium | reverse complement strand
GCAAGGTGACGATTTACATCGCTGATTTGGTCCCCAATGCTTGCGAAATCAGGCCGAACGGGTCCATTCTAGCTCCGGCTCCGGACCAACGACGCTGAGATTGCCCGTAGGGGCAAGGAACCCATGAAGATTACCTGCCAGGCCTGCCAATCGAAGTACACGATTGCAGACGACAAGATCCAAGGGAAAGTCGCCAAGATCCGGTGCCGCAAATGCGGGGCGACGGTCCTGGTCGATGCCAGCACGGGGGGCGGAGCCAATGGGTCGGGGCCGGCGGCTTCGGGCGATGCCTGGATGGTGAGCGTGGCCGAGGGCGATCAGCGCACGATGTCGCTGCAAGAGGTGGTCGACGCCTACAACTCGGGGGTCATCACAGGTGACACCTACCTCTGGAAAGACGGCATGGGCGACTGGCTGCCCCTGTCCGAGGTCGCCGAGATCGTCGAGGCCCTCAACGCGGCCAGTGGCGAGGTCGCGGCTGCCCCGCAAGAGGACTACAGCGCTCCCGCGCAAGACTACAACCCCCCGGCTCCCTTCTCACCTCCCGCTCCGGCGGTGGCGGCGCGACGCGAGACGGGCAGGGGACGTGGTGATCTCTTCGGGGGCGCGGCCCACGAAGAAGAAGTGGCCACGAGTGCTCCCGTTCAGGTTTCGCCGCGCGGAGCTAGCGCGGGCTTCGGAGGATCGGCTTCCGGTGGCGCCGCGCAGACCTCGACCTCCGCCGACGGCCGACTCACTGGTGCTCGCGACGAGCAATCGGTTCTGTTCTCGCTGAGCGCCCTCACGGGTGGGGCAGCCAAGCCGGCATCCGCGCCCGCTGTCACGTCTTCGTCGAGCTCTTCGTCGAGCAGCGCCAAGCATGATGACTCGGGTCTCATCGACCTGAGCGCGCTTGCCAAGGCGCAGGCCGCCAAGCCCGTCGAGGCCGCGCCGGCACCGATGTCCGCGCCCTCGCCGTTTCTTTTTCCGGCCGCGCTCGGCAACGTCGAGACATTCCAAACGCCCGAGCCGAAGAAGAAGTCGTCGATGCCGCTCCTCGTCGGAGGAGGCGTCGTCGTGGTGCTTCTCGCGGTGGTGGCTTTCATGTTCACCGGCAAGAAAGAAGAAATCCCCCCCTTGCCTGCAGGCGCGGCACTCTCGGCCGCGGCGGCGACCGCGGCGCCCGAGCCGACGCCGGCGCCTCCACCAGCTTCGGCCGAGCCGGCGGCTGCCGACTCTGCGGCGGCGGCGCCCGCCAAGGGCACAAAAAAGGCTGGAGGTGGTGGTGCGCGAGCACCCAAGCCCGCCGCAGGAGCGCCGGCTGCGCCCGCGACACCCTTGCCTCCGCCCAAGCCAAAAAGCCCTTGCGGTTGCTCCGCGGGCGATCTGCAATGCCAGATCAGGTGTTCGGCGACCGGGCACTGATCTCCGTACGCTTACCAGCTCGCCCATGGCCGATCCTCTCGACGAAGCTACGTTCGACAAGCTGGCCGAGCGCGCGCTGCACGCGCTCGAGGTGGCTTTGAATGAGGTCGATGACGTCGAAGCCGATCTCGAGAGCGGGATCGTGACCGTCGAATTCGACGACGGTGTTCGCTTCGTCATCAACAGTCACCGGGCGGCGCGCCAGATTTGGATGTCGGCGGGCGCGCGCGCCTGGCATTTCGACGTCGATCCCAGCGCGGGCGTGTGGATCGCCACCAAGACGGCAGAAGAGCTCTGGGCTTGCCTGAAGCAACAGGTCGAGCTCAAGCTCGGGCGAGCCATTGAGCTTGCGCCTCACTGACGACGATCCTCGCTGCGTCGCGGCGCGGGGGATACGCCACGTCTTCGCCGATGGCACGGTGGCGCTCGACGGCATTGATCTCGAGGTCCAAAAGGGCGAGTTTTTGGCCATTCTCGGACCGTCGGGGTGCGGCAAGTCGACGCTCCTTCGCTTGTTGTCCGGTCTCGAGCAAGCAACGAGCGGCGATCTGGCGACGAACCTCGCCTCCGATCTCGGTCGGGCACCGAACGGAAAGCCCGGCGGGGGTCTGGCCTTCGTTTTTCAAGACGCGCACCTGTTGCCCTGGCGAACGGTGCTCGAGAACGTCGCGTTGCCGCTCGAGCTGCGGGGAACCGGCGAGGCCGAGGCGCGCCGCCAGTCCGCGGCTCCCCTGGCCGACGTCGAGCTCTCCGACGCAGTGGGTCGCTATCCAGACGAGCTCTCGGGGGGCATGCGGATGCGCGTCTCGATCGCGCGAGCTCTCATTACCGAGCCTCAGCTCTTGTTGCTCGACGAGCCGTTTGCGGCGCTCGACGAGCTGACCAGGCAGCGCCTCGACGAGAAGCTGCGCGCGCTCTGGAAGGCCCGCAAAATGACGGTCGTGTTCGTCACGCATTCGCTCTCCGAGGCCGTGTTTCTCGCCGAGCGCGCGGTGGTCATGTCCAGGCGACCGGGCCGGATCGTGCTCGATCGTCGCATCGGTCTGCCCACCGAGCGCGGCGCTGCCATTCGGACCGAGGTCTCCTTCGCCACGGAGACGGCTCTCCTCTACGAAGCGCTCGAGCGCTACGGTTCCGATGCGCATTCGTAGCCTGATCGGTCCTCCACTCCTCACGCTGATCTGCGTGCTCGCCGCCTGGGAGATAGCGGTCCGAATGCTCGCCGTGCCCGCCTTTTTGGTTCCCCCTCCGTCGGCGGTTGTTCGAGCGCTGTCGGGCGAAGCGGCGCTCCTGGCAGGCTCGACGTTGACCACGGCGGAGGGCGCCCTGTCGGGGTTTCTCTTGAGTGCCGTGCTGGGCACACTGGCGGGGCTGGTGCTTTCGCTCTCCCGGACGGTCGAGCGCGCTCTTTATCCGTACGCTCTCTTTTTGCAAACGGTCCCCATCGTTGCCATCGCTCCTCTGCTTGTTCTTTGGTTTGGCCCCGGGCTGCGCGCGGTGTCGGTGTCGGCGTTCATCGTGTCGGTCTTTCCGGTGGTGGCCAACACCCTGTCCGGCTTGCGCGGAGTCGATCCGCGCTTGCGCGATCTGTTTCGCCTTTACGGTGCTGGAAAACGGGACACGCTCTTCAAGCTGAAGCTGCCCTTTGCCCTGCCCAGCATCGCCACCGGTTGGCGCGTGGCCTCGGGGCTCTCGGTCATTGGGGCCATCGTCGGCGAGTTCGTGGCGGGGTTTTCCGAGGGAAGAGCGGGGCTCGGCATCACAGTCTTGTCGGCCTACCGACAGCTCCGAACCGATCTTCTGTTCGCCGCGGTGATGTTGTCATCCCTTCTGGGGCTCGCTCTTTTTGCGATCGTGAGCGTCGTATCGGGCGTCGTTCTGCGACGATTCAGGGCCGCGGGTGCGTGACTATGTTAACCATCCTGGTGCCATGAGATCATCGATGGTGGCCGCGCGGCTGGCGTTGATTTCGCTCGTCGCATGCTCGGCGTGCTCGAAGACACCCTCTGTCGGGGGATCTTTGGACGGCGGGGGCGTCGGCACGAAGGTGAAGCTCGCGCTCAACTGGGTTCCCGAGCCCGAGTTCGGCGGCTTCTACGCGGCACGCGAAGGCGGCGCCTACCTGCGGCAAGGGCTGGATGTCGACATCATGGGAGGCGGGGCGGGCGTGCCTGTCTTGCAGATGGTCGCCACCGGGCGCGCCGACTTCGGCACCGTCGGGGGTGACGAGCTGGTCACCGCACGCTCACGTGGCGCGGACGTGGTCGCGATCTTCGCGACGTTTCAGACGTCGCCGCAGGGGATCATGGTCCACGCGTCGCGCAAGCTCGCCAACTTGCGCGAAGTGTTCCGATCGGGAACGCTCGCCATCGAGCCCGGTCTCGCTTACGCCGGCTACCTGAAAAAGCAGTTCCCCTGGGAGGGCGTGCAGATCGTTCCCTACGACGGTGGCGTGGCGAGATTTCTCGCCGATCCCAACTTTGGCCAGC
Organism: Polyangiales bacterium; assembly: GCA_038240245.1. Taxonomy (GTDB): domain Bacteria; phylum Myxococcota_A; class Polyangia; order Polyangiales; family Polyangiaceae; genus DASWDH01. The sequence goes on along the minus strand of JBBSDY010000166.1, from coordinate 3,704 downwards.
AGTGCTACGTCACGTCCGAGCCCATCGCCGCCCGTACGCAAGGCTCGGATCCTCAGGTCTTTCTGATCGCCGACGCCGGCTACAATCCGTACGCAACGGTGGTCATCACCCGGCGCGCCCTCCTGAACGACAAGCCCGAAATGGTCGGCGCCTTCGTCTCCGCCACGGCCGAGGGATGGCGAGCCTACCTCACCGATCCGCACCCGGTGAACGAGCTGCTGGGCCGCCTCAACCCTTCGATGAATGCCGCCGCGCTACAGGCAGCGGCCGACGCGCAAAAGCCGCTCATCGACGACGAGATCACCAAGACGTCCGGGGTCGGCGCCATGAGCCGCGAGCGCTGGGACACCCTGGGAAAGCAGCTCGCCGATCTCAAAATAATCGAGCACGCGCCGAACGCGTCCGAGATGTTCGTCGCCCCCAGTCGGAAGTAGTCTCACGAATCTCCCAGCACACGATCGAAGGCGAGCCCGAGCAGGTATTCCGATCCCAACACGGCGGCGGTCCAGGCCATCCCCTGAACGAAGCCGACCAGCGTCCGGCGGGTAACCCAGAAATGAGCTGGCAGCGACAGGGGACCGAAGAAGTAGATGGCGCAGGCCCAGCTCGGCCCATTCCATGCGCGGGCAAGTCGTTCGGCGTCGAGGTGTTTTCTGTCGTAGCGGGTGATCGAGTACGGAATGACGATGTTGAGGATCGCGCCCACGATGGTGAAGTAGAACTCCGCCATTCACGGCCCCTCGCGCAGCTCGGGCTGCGCGAGGCGCAGCGGATACACCAGGATGAGCTCTTCGTGAGGAGCGGGAACGTCGGTATGGGCGAAGGTCTTCATCACGCAGAACGTGACGGCGGGATCGGGAAACCGTGATTCGATTTCGCTTACGTCGACAATCTCGCCGGCGGCGCGGATCCTGAGGCGCAGCCCGATGCGGCCCCATAGCCCGGGCTGGCGCTTCTGCCCTTCGGCGAAGCACGATCGCACCTCGGGCAGGTGATCTCGAAGAGCGGTGAGCAGCGCCGTCGTGTCGACGGCGTGCGGCTTCTTCGCTTCCGGCGATCCCGCAAAGGAATGGACGGCGTCATCGCCAGGCCAAAGCGAAACTTCGAATGTCACCGTCGGCGTTCCGCGCTCGGGTGCGGGGAGCGAAAGGCCTTTTGCTGCCTTGACGACGCAGCCCACCACGGTCGGATCGTCGACCTCGGCGGCTACTTTTTGGGCGCTTCGAACGGTTCCGCTCGAGCCGACGGTCACCCGCACGTGCACGGTTCCGTGCAGCTTCTGCGACCGGCGCAGACCCTCCTCGTAGCAGAGTCGGAACGGCCAGTAGCCCTTCGATCGCGCCTGGCGCAGCACCTCTGCCTCGCTGATATGGCCGCTGATCTTGAGAACGTCGACCTTGATCCGGGGAGCAGGGTGCGGGACTTTGCCGCTCGCTGTGGGGGGGGCTTCGCCGGCGATGGTTCCCCCGCGGTTCCATTTCGCGATTGCCTCGTCATCGGCGCTTGCGGCGACCGCCCCGGAGATCCGGGTGCGCAACCCGGGCGGGTAGGGCGTTTCGTCGGTGATCTGCGCGGCGCTCGCGCCGGGGGCGCCTTGGCTCCCGATGCTTGCTGACCCTCCGTCGATCGCCTCCGACACCATCGCGATGCCGGCATCGCCTCCCGTGGCCTGCGCGTCCGTTCGACCCCCGGTGCCGTCCTCGAGAGCGCTTTCCGATGTGTCGGTGCCAGAAAGGCTCGCCGCGGGCGCCACCGAGGCCGCGGCGCAGCCCGCGGCGGTCAAACACATTGCCCCTGCGGGCGCCAAGAGCCTCTGACAAAACAACACGACGGCCTCGACTCAACCGCCGGGATCGGGCCCGGCGCGCCCGAACGTATGAAGGCCGGCGATGAGGACGGCCAGCCCGATGATGGTCACCATCGATCCGGCTGTGCTTTGCCCGATTGCTGCGAGCGCGATTCCAGCGGGCAGGACCGTGGCCCCCACCAGCAAGAATTTGCGCGCCACCGCCGCGTCCGCTCGCATCACGGTAGGTTCTTCGACCGCGCTTGAACCAAGAAATCGCGCACGTCGCGCGTCAACTTCTTCTCGGCGGTGATGGTGGTGGCCTCGTGCTGCTCGCCAGCCAAGTCGTCGTACTGGTAGTCGTCGGCGAAGAGCACCAGGACAATGGTGTCGGCATCGGAACCGCCGCCAGTGACGATGGGCAAATCGCTGCTCCCCGCGACGTGGGGCGGCAAGTCGGTCTTGGCGTCGAGAGCCGAGATGTCGCCGGTGGTGAGGTAGGCGACCCCATATTTGTGGCCGATGGTTCCGACGTCGACGTGAAGCATTTTGCCCGTGGCAAGCTTGATGTCCCGCCCCTCGGCAGCCGACTCGCCCGAATCGGCGTAGGCCTGCGCGATGATGGGGATGGCGCGTCGCTCGTCGATGGGGCGCATGGGGTTGGGATGCTTGGCTTCCTGGCCGCCACAAGCGGACACGAGAGCAAGCAGCGAGGCGGTGGCGAAGCGTGAGCTCATCAGGGGCTGGAGATTATCGGACGCCGGGACCGTTCGCCACTTTGGAGCGACGATCGATGGGTCTGTCGTCCGCCATGGTACGGGGGCACAAAACCGGTGCTAAGGTTCGCCGTCTCATGAGGCGCCTCACGAGGGACGAAATTTGGGCGGCGTCGCCGCGATCGGCGTGGGCGCTGACCCTCGTTCTTGGCGCGTGCTCACGCCCGGCCATGCCCGACCCCAAGGACGCCATCCGCGACTACCAGGCCGCCGCCGAGCGCGGCGACGCGCAGGCCATCTATGGAATGTTGAGCAAGCGCTCGCAGAGCTCGACGCGGGCGACCGACGTGGCCCGCATCGTCGCCGACGAGCGACGCGAGCTCGCCGCCCAGGCCAAGGGGCTCGCCGATCCCGGTTCGGTCGTTCGCGCGAGCGCGCGGGTTCGCTACCCCGATGGCGAGGACGCGACGCTGGCGCTCGAGGACGGCAACTTCCGGGTGAGCACTGCGTTCGGCCTGCCGTCCGCTCACACCACGCGCGAAGCTCTCGAAGAGCTACGCCGCGCCCTCGCGCGGCGTAGCTATGCTGCCCTGATGAGGGTCCTCTCTCCGTCCACGCGCAGTGCCGTCGAAAGCGATCTTCGGTCGCTCGTCGACGGACTTTCCCACCCCGAAGGCCTCGAAGTGCAGGAAGCGGGAGACGCAGCATCGGTGCAGATCCCGGGAGGCCATTTCGTGAAGCTGCGCCGCGAAAGCGGCGTTTGGCGCATCGAGGATTTCGATTGAGCAAGCGCCTGTCGCGCAAAGAGTTTCTCACCGACGTGTCGCTGGCCGGTCTGTTCCTGCTTGCGCCCCGCCCCGCGCGTGCATTCGGCGAGGAGGGAGCCTTCAATCCTCGTCCTCTGCTGACCGGCCGCGCGACCTTCGATGGCGTTCGGGCGACCGCGCCGTCGCGCTGGGCGCACGAGCTCATGAACCGCACGAGCGCACCCGCGAGGCTGAGCCCGTCGCCCGTTCGCGCCGACGACGATGCGCTCTGGAGCGAGCCCTTCGCGTACTTCGTTGGTGACGGTCCGCTGACGCCCTTCACCGACGCGGAGATCGCCCACCTGCGTCGTTTCTTCGCGGAAGGAGGGGTGCTTTTCGTTGACGACGCTGCGCCCGAAACCGGCGTTTTCGGGCGCGATGCCCGGCGCGAGCTGG
>JBBSDY010000165.1:0-7627 GCA_038240245.1 Polyangiales bacterium | reverse complement strand
TCTGGGATCCGCGCCAGGTCGAGATGCACATGATGGCCGGAACCGTCGAGCCCATCGGGGCCTCGGGCGAGGCGGGACCTGGGCTCATCCCTCGCACACCCGAGGTCATCGGCCGTCTGGTCGCCGGCATGAATGGCGGTTTTCAGGCGCTGCACGGCGAGTTCGGCATGATGGGCGACGGCATCGTCTATCTGCCGCCCAAGCCCTACGCCGCCACGGTGGCGGCGATGCGCGACGGCTCCACCGGCTTCGGCGAGTGGCCAGCCGACGAAGGAATTCCCGACACGATCTTGAGCTACCGACAAAATCTCACGGTGCTCGTCAAGGACGAGAAGTTCAATCCCTACGGCAGGACGTGGTGGGGCGGCACGCCTCCGGGACAAACCGACAAGGTGCACAGCGTGCGCACCGGCATCTGCCTCACGCGCGAGGACTTCATCGCTTACTTCTATGGCACCGAGATCGCCGCCGAAGTTCTCGCCCAGGCGATGATTCGCGCGCGCTGCAAGTTCGGCATTCACCTCGACATGAACGTCGGACACACCGGCCTCGAGTTTTATCGCGTGGCGCCCGCAGCCGAGCTCGGCCCGGTCGGCCGGCCGCTCCAGTCCGACTGGGAGGCGGAAGGTCCGGTGCCCGGTCTCGAGGGATGGAACTTCCGCGGGCGCCGGATGATCCGCGGGATGCCGCTGATGAATTTTCCTCGCTACATCCACCGCGAGGCTCGCGATTTTTTCTATCTTACCTTGCGGCACGTTCTCCCGGGCGCGGACGTGAGCTCCCCATCGCCCGGCGAAGGAAGGTGGCAGACGCGCGGCCTTCCGCAGCACGGGTTCCCGTTCGCCATCGCGACGTCGTCGCTGCATCCCGATCTGGCGCGTCCCGACTTTCGAATCGAGCTACTCAAGATCGACCCCCGACTCGTCGCGCCGCAAGGGGCGACGGACGTGGGAGCCAATGCGCCGTCGGTGGTGGTCTTCACGAGCATCGCGCGCGCTTCCAGGACGGCTCATCCGAGCCTCTGGCTGGCCAAGGGCGCGTTTTTCATCGCCACCGATCCTCCCGAGGGAGCCTCCGAACTGTTCTCCGGTTTGACGCCACCCGAGGCGGCTCTTCTCCCCGCCGCGAACGCGGCCATCGGTATCGCCGACGAAGACGGCATGCTGCTCTACGCCGAGGCACCGCCCGCCCCCGATGCGGCGCAGCTTCTCGATCGGTTGCTCGCTCGGCTCGGTTGTTCGAGCCGCATGACGCTTGCCCATCCCCTGGCGCCCGCGCTGGGAGGAACGACGACGCTCGCCGGCAGCCCCGTCGTTCCGACCGACGTGGCCAGCGTGCGGCTGGTCCGACGCGAGGGTCCCGGCGCGCATTCGATGTTCGAGGAGACTCCGGTGGTGGCGCCGGAGATTTGGCAGCCTCTCCAGATGCGCCGCGTGCGCTACTTCAAAAAGCCCACGCCGGCCGCGTCGTCGAGCGCTCCCCTTCCCTCCGACAAGCCCCCCACCCATTGACGCGATGCGGTGTCGGCAGACAGGACGCCGACACGAGGCTGCGCGTCTGAAAAAGCCAAGCGTTCGGAGGGTTAAGAGGCCCCGGGTAGTTGACGCTGTCTCCCGCTCCGCGCTAAAGGTTGTGCCGATGTTTGACCACGTCAAACATTTGCGAGCATGCAGGCTTTTGGCTCGCCCTCGCGTCGGAGCGCCGTGAATAGCCCCCAAGCGTTTGGCCCGTACGAGCTCACCGAGCGAATCAACGTCGGTGGCATGGCCGAGGTATTTCGCGCGCAGGACCGGGCGCACAATCGGCTGGTCGCCATCAAGCGCATCCTTCCCTCGATCGCCGAAGACGACGAGTTCATCCAGATGTTCCGCGACGAGGCGGCCATTGCGAGCCAGCTCGATCACCCCAATATCGCCAAGATCTACGACGTCGGAAGGGTCGACCTCAGCTACTACCTCGCGCTCGAGTTCGTGAATGGCAAGGATCTACGCGTCCTGTTCGATCGCGCGGCTCGCGCCAAGGAACCGCTCCCTCTCGAGTTCGTTCTCTATGTGATCGGCGGTGCAGCCGAGGGGCTCGACTACGCGCATCACCGTCAGGACGCGAAGGGCAAGCCGCTCGGCGTCGTCCATCGGGACGTCTCGCCGCAGAACATCCTGGTGTCGTTCGACGGTGACGTGAAGATCATCGACTTCGGCATCGCCAAGGCTGCCGGCAAGCTCGCGCGCACCCAGGTCGGCACCATCAAGGGCAAGTTCGGATACATGTCTCCCGAGCAAGTCCGTGGCTTGCCCATCGACCAGCGCTCCGACGTCTTCTCGCTCGGTATCTGCCTTTGGGAGCTTCTCACCCTCGAGCGACTTTTCTCGGGCGAAAACGAGATCGTGATCATGGAGAAGATCCGAGCTTGTGAGATCCCCAGGCTCACCGACAGGACCCCGCGCATCGCGCCGGAGCTCGAGCGCATCGTTTTCAAGGCACTCGCCAAGGACGTGGACGAGCGCTACCCTACGGCAACTGAGCTCTATTCCGAACTCAATGGGTTTGCGCGCGCCCAGGGATTGACCGAGGGCCGCGACCGAGCCGCAGACTTCATGCGGCGCACGTTCGCCGGCGACCCGGCCATCGGTGCATCACTCGAGGAGAAGTCATTCATGGCGGAGCAGAAGAACGGTTCGGACCTCGACGTGTTCGAAGGACTGTCCAAGAAACCCGCGCCGGCCGACGAAGCCCCCACGCCCTTCGCTCCCAGCGTCGGCGCGAGCGCCAGCCGTCCTGTCCTTCCCCCGGCTGCGCGGCACAAGACGCTCCTCGGCATGCCGTCCCCGGGGGGATTCCCCACTGGCCCTGGAAAAGGTGCCTTTCCCACCCCTCCCCCCTCCGGTGGCTCTCAAAGCCGGCTTCCGGCGCCACCCACGGGCAACCGGGCGAGCGTTCCACCTCCGCCCGGATCGATGCGCGGTCGTCCCAATTTCCTCTCGAATCCGCCGCTGAGCCCCTCGCTCAGCCCCCCCGGGGCGCAGCGCGGTCCTTCACCGGGCGGCGCGGGACAGGGGCCGGCTCCCCTAGTGGGAGTTGGCGCAAGCCGACCGCCGGGATCGGGACCTCCGCCGCTCCCCGGAGCCGCGGTGCTCGGTGCTCCCGCCGTCGAAGTCGACATGGACTGGGACGAGGACGAGAAAACCAGCGTCTTCGAAAAGTCCGAGGCTACGACGGTGTTTTCGCGGCTCGATGGAATGGCCGCCGGACCCGCGAAACCCCTTCCGGCAGCCGGGCTGATGCCCCCCACGCCGGCTCGCACCCTGCCGGGGCCGGGGGCCAGCAACTTGCCGCCGCCGCCCGTTCCCCCCTCGCCGTTCTCGGCGCCGCCGCCCGCTCTCGGAAAGCTGCCGTCCGTTTCGCGTCCGGGAGGCGCATCGAGCCTCGCTCCCCCGCCGGCTCGAGCGCTTGCCCAGACGACCATCTCGGCGCCGCCGCGCGATCGCACGAGCGTCACCAGCGTCATCACGGCGCCGCGCAAACCCAGCCGCAACAAGTACATTCTGGCCGGCGTGGGAGCGCTCGCCCTGGCGGCCGCTGCCTTCTACGCACTGCCGAAGAGCGGCAAGGTGGCCGTCTTTGCCTCGGCGGTGAACGGCAAGCCGCTCACCAAGCTCGCCATCTACGTCGACGGCGCTCAGAAGTGCACCAGCTCACCGTGCAACCTCGATCTCGACAAGGGCATCCACGCCGTCAAGGCCGCATCGGAAGGGTACATGCCGCAAGAGCAGGGCGTGACCGTGCAGTCGGGCGGCGAAGTTGCCGTCAACTTCCACCTCGAGAAGGCATCGGGGGGGACGGGCATCAAGGTCGCCGGCAAACAGGATGGCGTCGAGCTCTTTGTCGATGGCAAAGAGATCGGCCCCCTTCCCCAAGAAGCCAAAGACATTGCCCCGGGCAACCACAAGGTCCTGTTCAAGGGCAGCGACCGCTACGCCCCCGACGAGCGCACGGTCAATCTCGAAGCCGACGAGATGAAAGATCTCGGAACCGTCTCGCTGAAGGTGCTGCGCGGGCTAGCCACTTTCGACGTGCGGACCAGCGGTGCCAAGCTCACGCTCGTCTCCGGCAAAGATCGGCGACAGCTCAGCGATTTCTCGCAACCCGTCGAGATCGAGACCTCCAAGAACTGGACGGTCGAGGCTACCAAGAGCGGCCACGACGATTTCAAGCAAGCGATCACCTTCGAGGACAAAGCCGAAAAAACCTTCGTCATCGCGCTGCAAGAGCACGCCAAGCCCGATAGTGTCGCCGTCGCCGCGGCGGCCCCCCGCGCGGCACCCGAGCCCCGCGCGGCGCCCGAGCCGAAGCCCGCCCCCGAGCCGGCCGAAGAGCCAGAAGAGAAAGCCCCCAAGGCCGCGGCCGGTGGCAACTGCACCCTCAACTTCAACTCGATCCCCGTTTCGAACGTGGTCCTCGACGGCAAACCTCTGGGCGGCACGCCGAAGCTTGGGGTCACCGCATCGGCCGGATCGCACACCGTCATCTTCGTCAACCCCGAAGAAGGACGAAAGGTCACCAGCGTGACCTGCAAATCGGGAGAATCGAAAACGGTCGCCGTCCGCCTCAGCCAATGACGTAGTCCTAGACTCGCCAGCTCGTAGCGATGTCATTGGACCAAGGGCGACCGATCTTCCGTAACGACGGACCTTGGATCTGCGCAGCGGTATTCGTCGTGGTTTTCGCGGTGTACGCGAGGTGCCTGGGAAATGCTCCGGTGTGGGATGACCGGCCGCTGGTCGTGGACAATCCCTACCTCCGTACATGGGAGGGGCTCGGGCACCTGTTCACCGCCGATCTCTGGTCGGCTTCCGCCCAGGGTGAGCCCAGCAGCTTCTACCGACCGGTGACGATGGTCACGTTCTGGATGAGCTCGATGGTCGGCGGTCACTCCGCCGCGTCGTTTCGACTTGGCAATGTCCTGATTCACGCGGCGAACGCCGTGATGATCGCCGTTTTGCTGCGCGAGATGAGGGCCACCGGCTGGCGCTGGTCGGCGATCCTGGCCGTGGGTTGGGCGATCGCTCCGATTTGCTCGGAGCCGGTCATGTGGATCTCCGGACGCTTCGATCCTCTCGTTGCCAGCTTCGCGCTGGTCGCCCTGCTTGGCGCCCGGATGGATGGCTGGGTAGGGTTGTTTCTTTCGTTGCTCGCCATCGGGTGCGGGATCCTCTCCAAGGAGAGCTTCATCGTCTGGCTGCCCATCCTCCTCGTCGACGACCTTTTCGTGCGCCGCGACGATGCACGCAACGGCGACGCAAAGAGAGACCGGTCATCCGAGTGGCCGAAGTACGCAGGCGCGCTCGTCATGGTGCTTGGATATTTCGTCGTGCGAAGCCTGCTTCATCTGCCATCGGCGGCGGTGGCGCTCCACACCGGCGTGCGCACCGTCATCGAATCATTTTTCTTTCTCGTCGCAACCTTCGTTCGCCTCGTCGTGTGGCCGACGGGCCTCGATCCCTATCGACCCTACGCCCCGCTGTCGTCGTTCATGCTCGCGAGCACGATCGGCGGGTTCGCGCTGGTGGTGGGAGCGACGGCGGCTGCGCTCCACTCTCATCGCAACAGCAGGCCGGCGCGACTCGTGGCCTATGGGCTTGCGTGGTTCACGCTCGCCACGCTACCCAGCGCGCTCGCCGGCCCCAACCTCGACATCGTCGGCGATCGCTATGCCTACTTGCCCACGATAGGGCTCGTGATCATGGGGGCAGCACTCATCGGTTGGATCGAATCGCGGATCTCGGCCTCGGTCCGGCCATCTCGGTCGTGGTCTCGCGCGGCGACTGCATGCGCTCTGGCTCTCGCGATCGGCGAGGCGTGGGTGACGGTGCGTCATTCCGCAGACTGGGCCGACGACGACGCGCTGGCCCGGTCGTCACTCGCCAGTCATCCCGGCAACGCCTACGCTCTTACCGTCCTGGGCAGCCGGGCAGCCCAAAGGGGCGAGCTCGGCGAAGCGGATGTGCTTCTCGGTCGAGCCCTCGACGGCAACAGCGGATCGTGGCGCACCTGGGACGCCATCTGCTTCTTGCGTCTCCATCAGAATCGCCTCGACGAAGCCGATCAAGCCTGTCGAGACGGACTGGTCCTGCGCCCCGAGAACCCCCGCGGATGGGTGAATCTCGCCTCTGTCCTGGTCGAGCGGCGACGGTGGCGCGAGGCGTTGATCGCCGCCGAACGCGCGGTGGCGTTGAAGCCTCGCTATGGCGAGGCACGCTACCTTGCTGCCGCTGCGGCTGCCAACCTGGGCAACTTCGAGCTAGCCTTGACCCACCTGGCGCTCGGGCTCGAAGTCGACCCCGACAACGTCAGGCTGCGCGATCTGGAGCGGCAATTTCAAGCGCGACGGCGCTGATGGCTAGGGGCTGCTCTCGCCCTTGGTCCACCTAGCCCAGCTGCTGGAGCATCCCGGCACATCGCTCCGGCCCGAGCATGCCGCGGAATCGTAACGCGGTCCCACGACCAGCATGCCCGTCCGCGAGACGAACGGCAGGTCCCGCCGCCAAGCGTCGTTGAAGGCGTCGGCGTGATGCTTTCTCAGCTCGAGACTTTGCTCTTCGCGCAGGGCGCCGAGCTTGCCGGCCACGTTGGCCTTCAGCTCCTCGTCATCGGTCACACTGTAGACTCGCTCCAGAAAGTTGATCGCCGCTTCGCGCTTGCCCTGGCGCGTGAAAATTCCGGCCGCCGCCAGCGCTTGCCACTGGACGTTGTGGTTGTCGGTCTCGAGCTCGGCGGCCCGCGACAACGTGCGCGCACCGGTGGCCAAATATTCCTTTTTCTCGTCTTCGTCGGTCAGAAACTGCGTCCCGATGAACGCCATGAACTGCCCGGCCGACATCCACAAGGTTCCGTCGTTGGGGCACATCTCGAGTCCCTTCTCGAGGAGCCGTCGCGCGTGACGCACCTCGTCGGGGCCCGGGCTGCCCGCGGCCTGGTAAATAATGAAGGTGTCAGCGTAGCGGTAGGTCTGGCAAAAGTGGGGATCGAGCCCGACGATGCTGTCCAGGTATTGACCCACGAACTCGAACCGCCGGTGCTCCTCGCCGTGCGTGCCGTACGAAATGAGCGTCGTGGTGTAGAGCAAATCGGCCAGCGCCGAACGGTAGCCCAGCGAAAGCGCAGACAGGACGGCCGGCGGCGGCAGAGCGAAGACGTCGGAGGTGTTCTTCGCGTCGCTGGTGCGCGTCACCACCTTGGGTCGTGCAATGCCGATGGCAGCCACCGAGACGATCAAGAGAGCGCCGCTCGCCACCTTACCCATGAGCCAGCGACCTATTCTACTTCGCGGTCGACGTACATGCCTGGCAAGACGCGCGCGCCGTTGGCATCGGATTCACCCTCGACCTCGAACGTCGAGACGACACCGTCACCGTCGAGATCGCCGTGGGCCGTGGCTCGAAAATGGCTCACCCCTCCCACGCCCTGCGTGCTCTCGAATGCAAAGCTGAACGCGTGGGGATGGTCGAAGCTGAACCCGAGCGATCGCCAGCTTGGCTGATCCCAGACGCCAGGCGGATCGTCCGCGCGGACACCCCGGGGCACCTCGGCGGGGGTCAACTGAACGCTGGGCGGGAACGCCGATCCTGCC
>JBBSDY010000164.1:0-7634 GCA_038240245.1 Polyangiales bacterium | reverse complement strand
ATCGCGCCGATCAAGGCGAAGCTGTATTCGGTGGAGGGATCGGCATCGACGCGGCTGCGCGCGAGAAAAAGCCCGGACAGAGCCGGCCACCACGCTGCCGCCGACAGGTACCAGGCATCACCGAGACCCACGTCCCATTCTTCGGCGACGATCGTCGAGGCGCCAAGCCCGAGCCCCGTACCGAGAGCCATGAGCGGAAAGAGCAGCCGCGGATCGTCACTTCCGCTTCCGCGCTGCACCGAATAGCCAATGAATCCTCCGAAGAGCGCGCCGTTCAGGGCGAGGACGCTTCGACCTTGCGAATGGGCGGGAATGGCGAAGGTCGTCGGAGACTCGACGGCGGGGCGACGCGCTGATTCGCTGGCCGCCGCGGAGGGGCGCGCCGCCAGGACGTCGCGCAGCATGACGACTGCCCGAAGCGCGAGTTCCGTGCCTTTCACGATCTCGGCCCGCACGATCGCCACCTTCGAGCCGGGCGCCACCGCCACCAGACGCACGACCATGTCCGAGGTACGGGTATCGATGCTCGGGTAGACGACCCATTTGCCGCCCTTGGCCGCGCGCGCGATGACCTCGAGATCGCTGAGCTCGCGATCGTCTTGGGCAGCGCGTTCGGAGAGATCGAGCGTGAAGCCGAGATCTTGCGCAGCGTCGCTCAACGTCACATCGAGCTGCCGCGCGCGAGCGACGGTCTGGGGCTCGTGGGTCAGATTCTTCGGGCTGGGCGGCGCGTCGGCTGCACCGACAATCGCGGCGCGCAAGAGGAGCACTTCGCCATTGGTGCGCACGGCATCGGTCGGACCGGCCGCGACCTCGGCAGGGTTGGCCTCGGCCGCCATGGCGACGCCGTGCCACGACAAGAGCAGGGCGCCCGCGGCGACCGCTCGTCGCATCAGAACATCACGATGCCCATCACGAAGGCGTCCCACAGGTTCGAATCTTCGGTTCGGAATCGCCTGCCCACCGCGTCGATGGTGGGGCGATAGTTGGGGTTGGGGATCCCCGTGGGGGTGATGGTCTTGGTGGTGCCACCTGGCGAAACCTTTTCGCTGCGACAGGGGCCGGTGGTTCCTGGATCGTTGCTGAAGTCGGGGTTGCAGGGCTGATCGGAGGTGATGATGTGCCCCTGCTCACGGGTGTACGTGCCGCCTGCCGTGAACTTGATGTACTCGCCGGCTTGCCAGGTCACCGACACCGACGCCTGCCAGCCCATGTACGCCGAGACATCGGTGATGCCGGTGAAGTAGACGCGCTGCGAGGCGGGATCGACGACGCTCGAGCCATCGGCGGGATCGAGCTTGTAGGAGGCGTACGTGGGACGCCGGATCGAAGGTGCCGTCGAAGATCCCAGGGCATCGAAGAGCTCGGAGTAATCGCGACCCTCGGACCGGTACGAAGCGCCGACGCGACCGTCGAACGTCACGCGCTGGAACTGCTCGCGCTGCTCCCACGGAATGACCTGCAAGCCCGCGTAGACCCAACCCTGCAGCGGAGGATGATTGACGAGAGAGCCCTTGAGATCGGTCGCGCCGAAATCGCTCTTGTCCTGCGCAAATTCGAAGAGGGTGCGAAAGCCGGCGTAGGGCTCGATGTACTTGATGCGTCGCGAAATGAAGGAGTGGAGCTCGATGCCCGTGGTGCCGCGGCTGACGCCTGCGGGCCGTTCACCTCCACTGAAGTGGCCTTCTTCGACACCCATTGCGTCGCCGGCCGTGCCGTTGCGATTGACGTCCGAGAAATTCGCGCACGACAGCTGACCCTGGGGCGGATTGGCGTTGCAGGCATGCATGGGCTCACCCACTCCGAAGCGAGCTTCGAAGCCCGCCATCCACGTCGGCTTGCTGCGATCGCGAAACTGGTTCATGAACGCGAAGTCGAGGCCGAGGGCGAGGTATTCGATGCCGCTGCGCTGGGGAGATTTGAAGGGGATCGAGAAGAGCGGGCCGCCATCGTTGGGCCCGCCCAGGGCCGTGATGTTCTGCACGGCGGCGCTGCCGTTGAGATCGGTGAGCTTGCGATCGTTGGAGAGGATGATGGGCATCCGCAGGTAGAGCGCGATGTCGTGGTAGAGCCCGATGTCGGCGCGCGTGTTGAGGCGCGAGGTCGTCTCGTCGTACGTCGCGACATTCATGTTGGACGCCGTGAAGTCACCGGTCGACAGGCCGGGGTTGGCGGTGTTGTTGATGGCCGTCTCGCGGCGAACGTGCGCGGAGCGCGTGGAGTATTGGTAGCCGAGCGTGAGGTGCAGGTCGAAGACGTCATCGCCGTCGAAGGCGTCGACCACGTCGGTGATCTCGCCGGGCTCGGACATCACCCGGGGCTCACCCACCTTGGGGGGCTCGTCGGCGCGAGCAGCGACTGCCAGGGCGAGAACGCAGCCAAAAGAGCCCGCCGCCAGAACCTTGAACCTCGTGTCTACCCGGCCAGTCCGCATGCGTTCGCCCGACAGGGGACGCTAGCGGCGCGTGGGCAAGGGTGTCAAGGAGGGCGGCTCGGGGGAGCCCTTCCATTTCTCGTCCGCAGCGGCGAGCTGGGCGGCCAGCGAGCTGTCGAGAGCGCCTGGTTTCAAGGCCCCCGCGGCACGCGCCACCTCGCAGGCCGCCCTCGCCCTTTGCCTCGCTCGCACGTGGGCAAAAGCGCGCTGTCCAAGCTGCCCAGGGTCGGTGGCGGCTCCCGCCTCGAGGACGCGCACGCCCGCCTCGCGAGCCACCTCGGCTTCGGTCCCACAGGCACCCACCAGGTCGCGCAGGAGCTTGGGAAGGGGAGTCGGCGGGCGATCCACGGAAAAAATGCTGCCCGACGGGACCACGATCTCGTCGAGCGTCCCGGCATCGGTCAGGCCTTGCAAGTGAACGCCGAGCGCGGCCATGAAGGTGGCCTTGCCGCCAGCGATCTTGACCTCGAGGTGCTCGGCCGCGGGACCGGCGACCGCAACATCGAGCTGCGCGTCGCTGAAGCGAACGACGCCGAGGGGCGTCGCGATCCATACATCGGCGCCAGGTCGCACGCCCACGCCGGGAAAGCCCGAGATCGTGCCAAAAGCGACGCGGACCTCTTCTTCGCCGCCGGGACACGCGACCAGCGTCGCGGGACCGCGCAGTGCAATCTCGCGGGTGCTCACGGTCGCCTGCAGCGAGAGCTCGGTGTCGGGCGCGAGCTCGAGACGGGCCTCCTCGGGAAGGAGATCACCCTGCACGAGAGGCCGCGGAGGCTCGTCGGGCGACGTTCGCACGGTGGCTTTGCCTTTCAGACTCTTGGCCCTGCATGCGCGACGGGTCGCATGAACGAAGTCACTGGCGGCCAGCGGCGGCGTTCCCGTCGCCTCGGAGGCGGAAGAAGCGACGGGCGCGCTCGCGACGAGCGGGGGGTTCTCGTCCCTGGACGCTTCTTTGCGCCGCGTCGAGCAGGCGCTGGCCCCGCACGCCCACGCCACAACGACGATCGAACGAGAGGCGAGCCGGCGGCGTGAAGCAACCGTCACTGCGGATTCGAGCCTGATGAGTCCTTGCGGGCGTGCCGGCCGTAGGGATCGGTCGCCTCGTCGTCTTCGTCCATGCCCACCGGGAAAATCTCGGCGGTGACGTCTTCGGCGGTGAGCTCGGCGCGCGCGACGCGCAGATCGCGCGACGTCTGATCGAGTCGATCGGCGAGGACGCCCAGAAATTGCCAGAGCAGCTTGACGGCCAGCTCGTGCTCTTTGCGCAAGATCTCGAAGAAGTCGCCGCGGCGGATGGCGATGAGCTCGCATGCGCCTTCGGCTTGCACGGTGGCGCTGCGCGGGACACTGCGGATGAGCGCCATTTCGCCGAAATGCTCGCCGGATCCAAAGACGGTGAGCAGCGTATCGCCGCGCGACACCCGCACCTGGCCGGAAAGCACGGTGAAGAGCTCGTCGCCGCGATCGCCTTCGCGGATGACTTCGTCGCCCGCGGCGTAGGCGCGAACTTCGGCGACCTGCATCACGCGCAACATCTCGCGCTCGGAAAGACGCGAAAAAAGCGGCATCTTGGCGAGCACCTCGCGCTTGAGAGCGAGCTTCTTGGCCCGCTCGTTGTCGCCCGGTGTGCCCTCGCCCAGGCGCACCACGATGCTGGTGATGTTGTCTTTTCCGCCTG
This sequence comes from Polyangiales bacterium, assembly GCA_038240245.1. GTDB lineage: Bacteria > Myxococcota_A > Polyangia > Polyangiales > Polyangiaceae > DASWDH01. The sequence goes on along the minus strand of JBBSDY010000164.1, from coordinate 3,519 downwards.
CTTCGTTGGCGAACGCGATGAGCTGCGCCACGGCCGAGTCGCCGTCGGCCTCGGAGAGGTAGGGGGTGAGGTCCTCGGGGTTGTTGACGTAACCGTGCAGGCCGTCCGAGGCGAGGAGGAACTGATCGCCGGGGAGAAGCTCGATGAGCAGGGTGTCGATTTCGACGCGCTCGTAGACGCCGACGGCCCGGGTGATGGCATTCTTGTGGGCGACCTTTTCGATCTGGTCGCGGGTGAGCTTGCCGCGCTTGATGAGCTCGTTGAAAACGGTGTGGTCCTCGGTGAGCTGCTGCACCTTGCCGGAGCGCATCATGTAGATGCGGCTATCACCCACGTGACCGATGAAACCCTTGTTGCCGACGACGAGCAGCGACGACAGCGTGGTGCCCATGCCGCGCTTTTGTTTGTCGCCCTGGGCTTCTTCGTGAATGCGCGCGCAGGCCCGCTGCACCGCGAACTCGAGGAGATTGAGGATGTCGCGGTCGGTGACCTTGCCGGCCCCCGTGGTTCCCGCCTGGTAGTCCTCGATGAGCTGCTTTTCTTTTTTGACCTCGTCGTGCACCGTTCGGACGGCCAGCGCGCTGGCGACCTCGCCGGCGGCGTGGCCTCCCATACCGTCGGCAACTACGAAAAGGCTGAGCTTCTTGTCGACGAGGTAGTTGTCCTCGTTGTGGTCGCGAACGCGGCCCACATCCGTGGCGGCGAAAAAGCGGATGCTGTCGTCTGGACCCATTCGCGCGGTAGCTCCCGGTGGAGAGCATATCCAAGCTCCGGCCGGCAAGCACCTTCAAACGGTGGTAGTTGTATGTGACAGCCATGTCGGCCGACTTAGGCTCCTCACCTCGGCTCGACGAGGTCACCCAACGCGCCCTCGAAGGGGATGTGGAAGGTGCGGTCGCCGAGCTCCGTGGCCTGGTGGAACAATCGCCTGACGACGAAACGGCGTGGCTGACGTTGGGGATGGTATTCTCTTCCGCTGGCCGGTGGCGAGAGGCGAGCGAAGCGCTCGCGCGGGCGGTCGAGCTCGACGCCCATGTGCTGGCCGCACGCCTGGCGTTCGCTCGCGCGCTCGAAAAAGACGGCAAGCTGGACGATGCCGCGTTCCAGCTGCTCAAGGCCGAGAAGCTTGCGCCCGGTGATCCGCGACCTCTCAAGGAGCTCGGGGCGGTGTTTTACAAGAAGGGCCTCTACGACAAGGCAACGCAGTTTTTGACCCGGGCGCGCGGCGTGGCTCCGGGCGACGCGCGCGTCTGGTATGCGCTCGGCTTGGCGCAAGAGGCGCGGCGCGATCCGGGCGCCGCGATCGCGGCCTACCGCGAGGCGATCCGCGTCGATCCGAAGTTTGCCGACGCCCACAAGACGCTCGCCGACGTGCTGGCCACCATGGGAGAGCACGAGCAAGCCATCGGTGTGCTCGACGATCTGCTGCGCGTCGAGAGAACCAACGAGCAGGCGGCCATCAACCGCGAAGTGCTCACCCGGGCGCTCGCCGAAATGCGCGGACGGCGCCTGCTCGGCAAGACCGAGAAGGAGATCGAGAGGTGCGCGCTGGTGCAGGAAGGACAGCTCAAGCGGCGCGGGCACGTCCCGAGGAGCGATCGCGCTCCCGACGACGTCGTCTCGGTCGTTCGCTACGGGACGGGCCTCGCCGAGATGTTCGTCGGTCTCACTGCGCAACAAACCGTCGGCCGGCTCATGCTCGTCCTTCTCGATCCCGAGAAGGCGGCAAAAAAACGGGACAAGGTTTTTCGCGTGACGGTGGTCGGCACGAGCGGACGCCGCGAGCCGGCGAACTATGCGACGGCCATCACCCTGACCTTCTTGCGCGAAGCGCTCGGAGCGCCGATGACCCAGGCCAGCGGGATCTACGCGCGGCTGCTCGGCGGCAGCGCGACCATCGACTGGAGCGGAGCGCGCGTGGAGTTCGGCTCCATCCCGCGACCCGATCGCCCCGATGAAACGATGCACGGCCTTTCCGTGTCGCTCCTTCCCGGGGGGCCCGCGTGAAGGCGCGCGCAGCGTTTTATGTTGGCGCTCAGTTGGCGCTCTCTTGGCCCTGGCGGCAGCGCCGGCCTGTCGTTCGGCTTCCCCCGCGGGCAACGCCACCCGCGCACCGACGTTCGTCGAGAATGACTACGCGGGCGCGATCGGCCGGGCCAGAAGTGCGCATGTCCCGCTCTTCGTCGATGCGTGGGCGCCGTGGTGCCACACGTGCCTCGCCATGAAGACATCGGTGTTCGGCGATCCTGCTCTGGCCCCGCTCGCCGCGAAATTCGTGTGGGCCGCCATCGACACCGAGAAGAAAGAGAGCTCGGCGTTCGTCGACAAGTTCGCGATGCAGGCGTGGCCAACGCTGTGGGTCATCGATCCCATCACCGAAAAAGCGATCCTCAAGTGGCCAGGCTCGGCCACCGCAGCAGAGCTGGTTACGTTGCTCGAGGCGGCGACGGGGGGGCCCTCAACTTCGGCCGAGGCGACCGCGGCGTGGATCCGCGGCAATCGTGAAGTCGCCGAGGGCCACCGCGACGCAGCCATCACCGAGTACGAAGCTGCGCTGGCCCATGCTTCCAAGAGCGGCGCCGAGCGCGGGCGCATCGTCGAGGCGCTCGCCGCCCAGCTCGAGGGAGGCGAGTGTCAGGCCGATTGTCTGGGGCTCTCGTTGCGCGAGTGGGCTTCGCTGCCGCGCGGCACTTCGCGCCTCAATGTCGTGCTCGCGGGCCTCGTGTGCGGCGACGCACTGGAGAAAGAGGACGCGCGACGCGCGGATCTTCCGCAGCTCCTCGGCGAGGCCGGCCGCATGGTGACCGAGCCGGGCGAGCCCATTCTGGCGGACGATCGCTCTTCGCTCTTCGAGGAGATCGTGCTCGCGCTTCGTTCGGCGGGCAACGAAGTGGCGGCGATGGACATGGCGCAGCGCTGGCGCGACTTTCTCGAGGCCGAGGCCACCAGGGCGCCGACACCGGCGGCGAGGACGGTGTTCGATTCCCATCGGATGCTGGCCTACGAAGCGGTGGGGCAACCCGCACGAGCGATCCCGATGCTCGAGCAGAGCGAGCGCGATTTTCCCGACGACTACAATCCGCCGGCCCGGCTGGCCAAGGTAGAGCTCGATGCCGGGCGCCTCGACGTCGCACTGGCGGCGATCGAGCGGGCCGAGAAGCGAGCGTATGGGCCGAGAACGTTGCGCGTGCTTTCGATCAAGGCCGACATCTTGATGGCGATGAAGAAGCCCGACGAAGCGAAGGCAACGTTGAATCGAGCGGTGCAGGTGGGGGAAGAGCTCAAGGTGAGCGGGGGGTATGGACAGTTGATGGAGAGGATCCGAAAGCGCGCGGCGGACCTGTAGGGGCCCGACCTCGACCTCGACCTCGATCCCGACCTCGACCTCGACCTCGACCTCGATCCCGACCTCGACCTCGACCTCGACCTCGACCTCGACCTCGACCTCGACCTCGATCCCGACCTCGACCTCGACCTCGATCCCGACCTCGACCTCGACCTAGACCTCGACCTCGACCT
>JBBSDY010000163.1:0-7642 GCA_038240245.1 Polyangiales bacterium | reverse complement strand
GACGACGTGCGCAAGTCGGTGAATGTCCTCATCCAAAATTCCGAAGAGCTCGCCACCCTCCGCGCGCGGGCGACGAAGCCGGCGCGCCAGACAGAAATGAGGGAGCTGCTCGGCGACCTCATCCTCGCCTTCGAAGATCTCGACAGTAGCGCGGCCCGACACGATCGCGCAGCGACGAGCGCCGTCTACGAAGTCGTACGCTCGCGCTGCGAGGCGTGCCACGACGCCTTTCGCTGGACGAGCAAGAAGCATCGATGAGCCTGCGCACCAAGCTGGCCCTTCTCATCTCTGGACTGGGGATGATGATGGTGCTGGCCATGCTGCTTCTGGTCAATCAGATCTTGCTTTCGTATTTCCAACGGGCCGCGAGCGAAGACGTCGCTGGCGCTCGCGAGCTCCTTGCTCGATCGTTTGCGCAGAGCCTCGATCGCTATGTCATTCAGGGGCAAATGATCGCCGACGCGACGCTGCTCAAGGAAGCGCTGATCCGCGAGTCACCCGAGCTCGCCTATACTTATGCCGACTCCGCGCGCGATCAAACGTCGATTTCGTCGGTGATCATTCTCGATCGCAGGGGAAACGTGCTGGCCGACGGCAGCGGCGAGCTGGGGCAGGGCACGAAGATGGCACCCTCGGCTACCTCGGCGAAAGTCGAAGCCGGGCTCCTCACGGCGGGCGGCTCACTTTACGCCATCGCCGTGGTTCCGGTGACCATCGATCGACAGATCATCGGGCGCGTCGTGGTCAAGGACCCGATGAGCGCTGCTCATCTCGCCCTCGTGAAACAGCTTTCTAGATCAGAGGTGACGCTCCTCGATCGCACGGGTCGTCGTCTGATTTCGACGCTCCCCGACCCCGTTGCCGATCAGGTTTCGCAGGGGCAGGGCGATGATCGCGGATCGGGGATACCCGAGCCCGTGTCGATCTCGGGGCAGTCCTACCTTGCTGCTATTGCGCCTCTGGTCGGTATTGGTGGGGAGGTCCTGGGCCGGATTGTCATCGCTCGCCCGCTCGCCGATCAGGAGCACGCCCGACGCAACCTACAGAAGTGGCTCCTGGCCCTCGGCGCCGTCTTCACACTCATTGCAGCAGCAGGAGGCGTCGGGATTGGCTTTCGGCTCACCCGCCCGATGCGCGCGTTGACCGCAGCGGCGATACGCCTCGAACGAGGCGACGGCATCGACCCGAACAGCGACCCCTCCGTGGCTCTGCCCACCAGCAGCGATTCCGCATCGAAGGACGAAATGACGGTGCTCGCGCGGGCATTCAATACCATGGCGGCGTCGGTCGCCTTTCGGCAGCAGCGACTCCAGAAGGAAATGCAGCTGGCCCAACAGATCCAGGTCGCCATTCTCCCCCGAGCCCTCGACGTGCCGGGGCTCCAGCTGGCGGCCTCGATGCGACCCGCCACCGAGGTGGGGGGCGACTACTACGACGTCATTCCGATCGAGGGCGGCTGCTTCATCGGCATCGGCGACGTGGCGGGGCACGGTCTCAACGCCGGCCTGGTCATGCTCATGTTGCAGAGCATGATCGCCGTGATGGTGGGCAACGATCCGAGCGCACCGCCCAGCAAGATCCTCGTCGCCGTCAACGACGCCATATTCGCCAACGTACGAGACCGTCTTGGGAAGGACGATCACGCGACGCTCACCCTCTTGCGATTCCGTGAAGATGGATCGGTCCGTTTCGCCGGGGCTCACGAGGACATCTTGGTGTATCGGGCTGCGGGCGGTCACACCGAGATCATCGGCACCACCGGCACCTGGCTCGGCGCGCGCCGCGCCATTGGCGCGTTTACCAACGACACCTCGCTCGAGCTAAGGCGGGGCGACATCATGGTGCTCTACACCGACGGGGCCACCGAAGCGATGAATCCGGCCGGCGAAATGTTCGGGACCGAACGGCTCGCCGCCGAGCTCGAGAAGGTGCACGATCAACCCGTCGAGGCTATCGAAATGCACTTGATGAGTGTCGTGATCGGCTGGAGCCACCGGCTCGACGACGACGTGAGCTTGATTGTCGCCAAATACGTGCGGTGACACTCCCGCGGCGCCCTACGTTTCTGGCCACGCGCAACCAAGCCATGCGCCATCGCGCTCAACTGCGCTTGGTGCGAAGGCGCCTGGTCTGCTCGAGCCGAGTGGAGTCCGCGGAGACCGCCTTGAGCCGCGTTTCGGAGCCCCTCGGCGCTGGCCGCGGCAGACCGGCCACGGCTTTGCGAAATTCGGAGCGATCGAACAGCTTCTGCAAAAATGGATTGGGAATCTCGTCGAGAAACTGCTTGAGCGTGGCCGAGAGCGCGGCTCCCGACATGAAGACGATACGACTGACGAGCTCCGGCCTCGTAGTGCTCAGGCGCTCGTAGATCTGCTTGCCGGTCGTACGACCGAGCTGCATGTCGCAGAGGATGACCTCGAAACTGGCCCCTTGCTCCTCGAGCAACGCCGTCGCGCGGCCGCCATCTGCCACCACGACCGTGTCCTCGTAGTCTTGCCCGAGGATTCCCGCCAGCGCGTCGGCGACGTGCTCGTTGTCCTCGATGATCATGAGCCGGCCGTCGGGTGTTGCGTCGGGTGCCACCGGCACGATGGTCCGACGCGCCGGCGGAAAGACGACACGAAAGGACGTTCCCTTGCCGGGGGTACTCTCCACGTCGATGTTTCCGTCGTGACCGCGAACGATGCCGTGACAAACCGAAAGACCGAGTCCCGTTCCGAGGCCCGGCGGCTTGGTGGTGAAGAAGGGCTCGAAGATCTGGGACCGAACGGATTCGACCATGCCGCACCCGGTATCCTCGACCTCGAGCACGACCTCACCGGAGTCTGACGTCGAGGTTCTCACGATGATGCGGTGCGGACCCGGGCTTGCCGGGGCAATCGAGTCAGCAGCATTGGAGATCAAGTTCACCACGAGCTGACCGAGCTGCCCCGGATTGCCCATCATCTGCGGAACTTCGCCGAGTGTGGTGACCACGGTCGCCTTCTGCTCGATGTTGTGGGCGATGATCATGAGCGATGTCTCGATGATCGTTCGCACATCGATGGCTACGCGATGATCGTCGGGCGCGCGAATGAACAGCCGAACACCGCTCATGATCGATCGGACGCGCTCGATGCCTTCCAGGGCCTTTCCGAGTGCCGTCTTGGCGTTCGATACGGCATCCTTGGCATCGGGAGCCAACTTCACAGCGCACTTCGTCAGTATCTCTTGGGCCAGCACAAGATTGGCGTGTACGTAGGTGAGAGGGTTGTTCACCTCGTGAGCGATTCCTGCGGCCATGGTTCCCAACGAAGCCAACCGGTCGAGGTGCATGATCCGACGTTGTTCGAGGACGCGACGAATGGCAGCCAGCAGAGCCGCCGCCTTGAACGGCTTGGGCAGGTACGCCGCAGCGTCGATGGCGGTGACCCGCGACGTAACGTCGGCCGACGTCGCGACGACTGGAATCGTCGAGAGCACCGCGTCGGCGCGCTGCACCACCCGAAACGTCCAGGCGCCTCGACGGGGGAGGAGCAGATCGAGCACGATCAAGTCGAAGGCGGCCTGGCGCAGGATGGCGAGCGCTTGCGAGCCGTCGCTCGCCACTTCGATCTCGAACCCCTCCTTGACTAGGATCCTCGAAAGAAGTCGACGACTGTCAGGGTCTCCTTCAATCAGAAGGAGCCGCTGACGGCGCAGCTGCTGTGCTTCCACCAAATGTCCCTCCCCCAAGGGTACGGCTACAGCACCAGACTCTTCATGTAGGCGCGACGGTCGGAAGGCGTACCAACCTGCAACCGGTTGCAACAAGGAGGAAATCCCTGATGGCAACCATGTTCGAAACCGCCGCCGCCGGCCTCTTCGTAGCCTAGGTGACGGTCAGGTCCCCCTCACCTTCCACGATCCTTCCCACCAGACCATACGCGCGAGCTTCGTCCGCGGTCATCCAGTGGTTTCGCTCGGTGTCGCGGGCCACCTTGTCGAGCGGCTGCCCGGTGGCGTTGGCAAAGATTCGGTTGAGGCGCTCACGCATGAAAAGAATCTGGCGAGCTTCGATCTCGACATCGGACGCGGGGCCTCCCACGCCGCCGAGCGGCTGATGGAGCAGGAAGCGGGTGTTCGGCAGCGCCAGACGGTTCTCTCGCCGGGCGGCCGCGAAGATCAGGGCGCCAGCGCTCGCGCACCAGCCGGTGGCCACGATGCGCACCTCGGGCTCGACGAAGCGAACGATGTCGTGGATGGTGTCGCCCGACTCGACGTGCCCACCCGGCGAATTGATGACCATGCGGATCGGATCGCGACCGCGCGCCGCGAGAGCCAGCAGCTGGGCGGTGACCGCTTCGGACAGGGCCGCATTGATCTCGCCGAAGACGAGCACCGTGCGGGATGCGAAAAGGTGCTCGCGCACCAGCGAGATGGGCGCTGGCTGTTCGGTTGCTTTCTGCGCCCCGTCGAGATCGAGTCTGCTCGGTATCATGCGAGTGGTCTTGGGCGACCTCGCAGCGGCGTGCCATGCCCATCCCTCTCGAAAATTGGTCCGGGGCTCTCTTCGGTGGACGAACGTAACCGAAGCGGGCAAGATTCGCTCAATGCAGGTTTCGCCTGAATCCGAGCTGTCGGTGCGCATCGAGCGCGGCCGGTCGATCCTCCGGGTCGTGGCGAGCACGCGCCTATCAACCCCGGCGGTCGTCGTGGAGGTCACGTTTTCGGGCGGCCCCGAGGGCATCTGGTTTCGTGTGACGTGCGCGGGCAAAGAGCGGGTGTTCTCTCGCGACGTGATCGTCGGTCATCGACCCCTCTCGGCCATCCTCCGGCTCATCGGCGACGAAATTGACCTCTCCAAGCCGCCCAGCGAGGCGCTGCTCGCCCTGCTCTTGCGCAGCTTGCTCGTCTATGTCTCGCGAATGACCACGCTGGTGCCGCTACCACGCTGGGGTCACCCCGTTCGCAACCGCCGCATCGAGCGCGCGCTCGAGCTTCTCGATGGCGATCTCGCGAAGCTCTGGACGGTCAGTCTGCTGGCGCGCGCCGTCGGACTGTCGCGGCCCGCCTTCGCGCGTCAGTTCGTGCAAATCATGCAACTGTCGCCGATGCGCTACCTGGCGCGCCGGCGCATGCAGCATGCCGCTGATCTGTTGCGAGACTCCGATGCAGGTCTCGCCGAAATCGCCGCCCAGGTCGGCTATCAATCCGAGTTTGCATTCGGGCGTGCCTTCAAGCGACATCACCAGGTTTCGCCAGGCGTGTACCGGCGACAGCCCTCGATCGCGCGGGCCAGCGCGATCTGCATCGCGGCCTAGCCCTTCTGAGACACGATTGTTGCCTGATCGGTCGTCGCTACAGCTTGTGGCCAGGACGCCGTCAGGTCGTCGGTATCGCGTAGTAGATGACCGCATCTTCGTTGGTGGGATGGTACTCGGGTCCGTAGACCTCGAGGTCGGGGCCATAGGTGTGCCGCCGCCCGGACTGCGCCAGCCAGGTGGAATAGATGTAGCTCACCGTGTAGTCGACTTCTTTCGCCGCCCCGCGGTGCGCAAACTTGGCGTACGTGGCCTCGGGGATCTCGACCGAGACCATTCCATCCGGCAGCGCGCCGGCCCGCGTCACCTCGATCGCCGAGTGGTACTCGAGGCGTTCGCTGTCCGCGTGCTCCTGACGCACGACTCCGTAGCAGACGCCGGCTACCCGGTACCCAATCTCCGACAGGCGCGGAACGAACGAAGCCCACAGCGGCGGAAGCTGCTCGCCGATGTTGTTCTTCTCCGAATCGACGCTGAAGAAAAGCGTCCGCATGCCGACGAGCAGCATGCGCCGCTGAACGTAGACCTCTGGCACCAGCGAAACGTTTTGGTGGATGTGCCGCAGGTAGTCCGCATCGAGCTGAGGCTTTTTCAAGAACAGGCTCTTGTCCCCCAGGCTGCGGTACCGTTGCGGCGTGATGCCGAAAGCTTTCTTGAAGGCGCGGGCAAAGCTTTCCTGGGATTCGAAGCCGGCGAGCAGCGCAATGTCGAGAATACGGAGCTTCGTCGTGACGAGGCGGTCGAGCGAGCTGACGAACCGACGCGAGCGGATGTACGTCTTCAGCGTCTCACCCGTCAGAGCCCTGAACATCCGCTGAAAGTGCCATTGGCTGATTCCCGCGACCCGGGCCACGCTGGACAGTGCGATGTCCTCGTCGAGCCGGGTCTCGATGTAGTCGACGCCTCGCTGAATACGCTCCAGGTAGTAGCTCACACCCTAGCCCACTCGCGCCTCGAAGAAGCCCGTCATGGACACGAGCCTGTTGTCCTCATCGTACTTGCCATGGCTGATCCCCTCCCCAAGGAGCACAGCGTCGCCGCTCATCATCTTCCATCTTGCGATGCTCTGGCGATGGTGGGCCAAAAAATAGTCGGTAACGAAGTGGGCCCCCGGAAGCTGCTTGTGAAAGTCCATCATGTACGCGATGAGCTCATCCCACCCTTTTGCCTGGGCAAGAGGGTCGGCGTAGACGCACTCGGGAGAAAGACACGTCACGTAGAGCGCCCGCTTCTCCTCGGGCGACTCGACCTTCCAAGATGCCACGTAACGCTCCCATACCGATCGTTCGTCGTTGTCCATCATATCCTCCGTGCAAGACGTGGCTACGGTACGCAAGCGGCTACATCGGGTTCTGACATTTTGTGCGCTTTTGCCGGGGCGTGGTGGTCGCGCACCGGGCAAATGATAGACTCGACACCCGATGGCCAACGTGACCCGGGTGCCGTGTTTCTTCGTGTTGGTGGCGCTCGCCGGTGCCTGCGGTGGTGACGATGGCAGCAGTCCCCCGGCGTCCGGCCCGGGCGGCGACGCAGCCCGTTCGGGAAACGGCGGCGAATCGGCGAGCGGTGGCTCGGCGGGATCGGGCAACGGCGGCGGCGCTGGCACTCTGGGTGGGGACGCCGGCGGACCGATCGAAGATGGATCGGCCAGGGAGGCGGAAGCGAGCGACGGCCCTTCCAATGACGTCACCCGCGAAGGCGGGCTCGTCGCGATCGCGGCCGAGCTCGACCATTTCAGGCTCGAATGCCCGTGCATCGACGCCGATCACTTCGGCCTGGACAAGCAAGACAACTGCGATCAGGTCCCGACGGTCGACCGGCAAACGTACAAGAAGACGCTGCGAGGCGATCCCAACGTCACCTATGACGTGACGCTTCACGTGCGAGGCGACACCGAGCCCAACACCTACGTCAACGGCAAGCTCGAGCAGAATCGCTTTTACACCGGGGGTGAAACCTCGACCCCCGGGTACACCGCGTACATGCTCAGCGTGGACCTTCCCAAGCAAGTCTATTTTTTCAACTACAACCCGACGACCAGCCACATTCACTTTCTGATCGACTACCAGGTCGTCATCCCGATGAAGGGCGGTACGAGCGTGACCTTCGACGTGAACGGTGGCAAGTCCGTGCCCGATGGTCACGGCGTGTCGAACCGCGAAAGGCTGGTGGTGCCCGGCATTGCGCCGGCCCCCGATCCGTTCAACGGGCAGCTCGTGCAGTTCGACGTGGTCTCGGTCCAGGCCCAGTAGAGGGATTGGTCTTATTCGCCCGGAACGTCCCGCGATGGTACCCTGAGCAAAGCATGTGGACTTTGCGCTCGTTGATCCCACCCTCTTCGCTCATCCTCGTGGTCATTG
>JBBSDY010000162.1:0-7685 GCA_038240245.1 Polyangiales bacterium | reverse complement strand
TACCGCCGCCTTCCCAAAGAGCAAGCCGTCGTCTTTCCGGTGATCAGCGTGCTCTCCGGACGGCGCAACAACCCTCCCGACGAGGGCGTCCGCCCGCTCTGCGTCTACAACCCCATCCACTACCAAGAGCTCCCCGAGCTCTTCATGGACTACATCTGCTCGCTCACCGGCAAATCGCCGAGCACCACCGGCGCCGGTTCGGAGGGTGCGCTCACCAAGGGGCCTTTCAACGCCATCTGCGCCACGGCCGACCTCAACAACGCCCTCGTGTCGATGCTGCTGTCGGGCTACGGCGGATTCAGCAGCGCGGCGGGCTACATCGGTCCCGAGTACCGTGTCGACCACGACATCAGCCTTCTCATCCCCGAGATCTGGTGCCGCCTCTTCCCTCACGAGCGCGATCCGAAAAAGCTCATCGAGGCGGGCCACCTCGAGAAGCTCGACGACTACGAGCACGACGGCAAGCGCGTCCTCATGAGCCGTCTCGGCTATCGCATCACCAGCAAGTTCGTGCACACCTTCTTCGGCCGCGTGTTCGACAACCCGGGGTCGGTCTTCACCGACAAGATCCTCCGTCCCGAGACGCAAGATCCCGCGGTCTTCGCCGACGGCATCGACAACATCGTCGAGGCGCAGGAGCGGGTGGCGCAGATGTACTTTGCGGATGGCAGCATCGACGACGCATGCCCTCCGCTGCGCGCCCTGCTGCACATCATGGCCTACGGCAAGTGGGAGGGAAAGGACGCCCACCACCCCGAATTCCGCGCGCTCTTCACGCGCGACATGCTTCTGGCTAGCGAATGGTACAAGGAGCGTCTCAAGGTCAAGCAACAGCGCGACATCCAACTCTGGAAGCGCCACGTGACCACGCTCGGCGAGTTCCTCGCTCTTTCGAGCCACCGCGACGAGGCCCTGCGACTCGGCATCCGCGACCGGCTCGAGCAAGCCAAGCTCGAGCTCGACCGCGTGAGCTCCGACGCCTACCGCAAGGATCTCCGGGGCACCATCGGCGCCGATCCCATTCACCGTGGCGCCATCGCCACCCGCCCGCTCGCCCGCACCAAGGTCGAGGGCACGCGTCCGTACGCCGAAACCGCGCCGCGCTGAGGCGCGGGGGCGCGGGGGCTTCTGACCTGCAAACTCTTCGGTGTTTTGCGCGATCGGAGCAAGTATCTTGCCTGGGCTGGGCGATCTGTCTTTCTCTTCGTGACATGCGAACCAGGTTGCACGAGGGTCTCCGCCATTGGGGCGGGTGGGATCTGCTCGCCGCGCTTGCCTTGACCGGCTGCTCGACGGTGGCGCGTCCAGTCCCGGCGACGCCCGCGCAGGCGAGCCACGGCTCGGCCGATCCCGTGGAGGTAAAGCCCCCGTCCGCGGTGGCGACCGGTGGGTCACGTTCGCCGGATGCGAAATTGCCGGTCGTCGATCAAGAGGGCGCGCGGCTCACCGCGTGGCTGAAGAGCCGGCTGCCGCAAGGTGGCGAGCTGGTGGTCGATTCGTCGGGTGCGACCGGGATCGTTCACGTGGTCCGTGCCGGCGACTCGTTCGTCAAGATCTCCGAGGACTACGTGGGGCTCACCAGCGTGTACTTCGCGCGCGACCTCAACAAGGCCATCCACGCCGAGGCATCCATCGATCCCGAGGCGACACCCCGGCCGGGCGATCGCATCGCGATTCCTTCGGTCGTCAAGCGCGCGCCAAAGTCCGCCGACGAGGAGCGGCTCGGCTGGCCGGACGACAAGATTCTGCGCGGCCTCTACATCCGCGGGCCCACCGTGGAAAGCTCGCTCTTCATGGGGTTGCTCGAGCACATGTCCGAGCGCCGCATGAACCTCATGGTGCTAGACGCCAAGGACTACGACGGCCTGCTCACCTACGACTCGAAGGTCCCGCTGGCCATCGCTTCGGGGGCCACCAGGCGCGCTCCCATCCGCGATCTCGCGCGCACCATTCGCTTCATCCACGAGCGTCAGATCCGCGTGGCTATGCGCATCAGCTGCTTCGAGGACGAGCTGGTCGCCAAGGCCAGGCCCAACCTTTTGCCGCTCTCCAAGTGGAAGCGGCCGTATCCGATTGGCTGGCTCGATCCCGCCAACCCCGAGGCGCAGGCATACGTCATCGATCTCGCCAAGGAGGCGATGGACGCCGGGGTCGACGAGATTCAGCTCGACTACGTGCGTTACCCCGTTCTGGGGATCAAAAACGCCGATTTCGATCTGACCAAGGGCAAGACCCCCAAGCCGGTGGTCATTCGCGATTTCGTGCGCAAGGTTCACGAGGTCACCCAGGCGCGCAAGGTGCCCCTGTCGCTCGACATCTTCGGAGTGGTGGCCGAGGGGCAGCGCGAGGACATCAACATGCTCGGACAAGATCCGGCGTTGCTCGCTCCCGAGTGCGAGGCGCTGTCGCCCATGGTCTACCCGTCGCACTACCGCTCCGGCTACCAGGGCTGGGAGATCCCGGGCAACCACCCGGAGATCGTCGGTATCGGGACGCGCAAGATACTGAAGCAGATCAAGAAGCTCGAGGGGGCCATCGTTCGTCCCTGGCTGCAGGCGGTGAACTACAACTCGCCCGACTACGGACCTCCCTACCTGGCCACCGAGATCCGCTCGTCGATCGAGGCCGGCGGCAGTGGCTGGCTCATGTGGAACCCCGCCCAGACGTACACCGTTACGTGGAGCGCCGTTCCGGTCCACTGAACTTCCCCACGCAAATGCCCTGATGTGGCTCAGCGCACGACGTCGCTGATCCATTTTTCGGTGAACGTGAGCGCGCGCGAGTTGTGGTAGCTCGCTTTCCACTCCTCGCCCTTGTGATCGCCGCGGGAGTTGATCTGACCGTCCTTGGTGATACCCCAGAACCACTCGGTGCCCGGGTTCTGCGTGTCGCGCTGGTGGTCCTCGATGAACTTGAGCGTCGCCTCCATGCGATCGAGGTACATGGTGTCGCTGGTGAGGCGGTAAAGCCAAAGGTTGCCGGGCACCGCCTCGGACTCGACCCACCAGATCTTGTCGGTGCTGGTCTGGCCGCCCTGGGGGACGCCTTCCTCGAAATAGCCCCCCATGTTGGCGTCGAATCCCTCCTGGGCAGCGCCCCGGCCCATGGTGAGCATCGCGCTCTTGATGTCGGGATCGTCGGGACGACCGAGCACGCGCGCGACCTCGGTGAGCAGCCAGGTGGTTTCGAGATCGTGACCGTAGCTCACCAGCACGGTGCCGAAGGGCTTCCAGTCGTTGGAGAACTCCTTGGCATCGTACTTCTTGTCCTGCTGCAGGATCTTGGTGCGCACGACGGTCGAGAGCTCTTCGAGCCGAGCCTTGACGGCGGCGTCTTGCGTCGCCTCGTAGAGCGAGGTGAGCGCCTCCATCAAATGGATGTGCGTGTTGGTGCTCTTCATCGCGCCCGATTGCAACCAGGTGGAGTCGTTGTGCTCGTCATAGCCGAGGTTGGTGGCATCGTGACGCGCGTCGATGGCGCGAAACGTCTCGAGCGCATAAGTGATGGCTTCGGGAACCTTGAAGATGCGCCCGTACGTCGAAAGGCCATAGATGGCAAAGCCCTCGCAATAGAGGATCTTGTTCGAGTCGACGACCGACGTCCCACTCTCGCTCACCTTGTTTTGAAACTGCTTGGTGGCGGAGTCGTAGAAGTGGGCAATGAGAAATTTGTAAGTGTCGTCGGCGATGGCCTTGATCTCGGGCGTGGGCTCCTTCATGGCGTACCAATTCGAGAACGCCCAGAGGTGCCGCGTCTGCTGGACGAGCCCCTTGTCGGTGGGCGACGACTTGTTGCCCAGGCGATCGAGGTTTCCGTAGAAGCCGCCGTACGTCGTGTCGGGGCCCTTCTTTTTCCAGAAGGCCATCACCTCGGCCGACAGTGTGGCCAGGCGCGCCTTGACCGCGATGAGCCGGGCCTTCACCGCGGGATCGGTGGGATCGACGACGGCGCCCGTTCCGCCGCTGCCGGACGACGGGCCGCCGGTGCCTGTCGTCGAGCCGCCGCTCGCTGCCGTGCTGACGCCTCCCCCGGTGCTCACAAAAGCGTCGCCAGCCGCGCCAACGTCAGCGCCGCCGGTGCCCTCATTGCCGTCGGGCGGTCGCGACTCGGCCGACTTGGCGCAGCTCCCGCAGGCGAATGAGCTCCCGCAGATGGCAAGCGCGAAGACCAGGGACGTCCGTCCGCCGACCATCATGGAAAATACCTCCCCGCCGGGGCCTCTGGGATACCATGCGAGCGCGAACACGCATGGGCTCCAAACCCACCATCAAGGATGTCGCCAAGAAGGCGGGCGTGTCGACTGCGACGGTCTCGTACGTTCTCAACAACAACCCCGACGAGGTCATCAGTGAGAAAGCCAAGAAGCGCGTGTGGGATGCTGCCAAGCAGCTCAACTACCATCCCGCCGCGGCGGCGGTGGGGCTCGCGCGGCAACGAAGCAAAAACCTGGGCGTCATCCTTTACCAGGACGACAGCGCCGTCACCAACCAGTTCTACTCGTTCGTGATCCAGGGCGTCATTCGCGAGGCCATGGATCGCGACTACAACCTGCTCTTTTCGTATGTCGAATCGACGTACAAGACCAACCGCGACCTTCCCAAGATCATCCGCGAGGCCAACGTCGCCGGCGTGATCTTCGTGAGCCGCGTCCTTCCGCGCATGTTGCGCGACATTCAGGAGGCGGGCATTCCCGTCGTGGCCATCGACAACTACCCGCAGATGAAGGGAATCAGCTCGATTCAGATCGACAACCGGGGAGGGGGCAACCTGGCTGCCGAGCATCTCATCGGTCTCGGACACAAGCATGTGGCTTTTCTGGGCAACGTCATCGACCGGCCCAGCATCGTGCAAAGGTGCGAGGGCTTCGTGCACGCGCTCGAGCGGCACCAGATGCCATTTGCCAGGGAGCGCAACGTCGTCGACTGCGAGGGCCTGACGTTTCAAGAGGGATACGCGCGCTCGCTCGACCTTCTCAAGAAGAACAAGAGGCTGACGGCCATCTTCTGCGCCAACGACGAGACGGCGGCCGGCGCGCTTCGCGCGGCGCACTTGCTGGGGCGAACCGTTCCCCGCGATCTCAGCGTGGTGGGCTTCGACAACATTACGATGACCAACTACACCGATCCGCCGCTCACGACGATTGGCGTCATCAAGGAGCAAATGGGCCGGCGCGCGACGACCCGGCTTCTCGAGCTGGTCGACGGCCTGAACCGCGAGGTGAAAGAGGAGAGGGTCCCCGTCGAGCTCGTGGTGCGCGAGTCGACGGCGCCCCCTGGCGCGGACGCCGAAGAGCACCCAAGGTGACGATGTGGGGGGCCGGACGGGTGGACCGTGTCGCATACGGCCATTTCAGCTTAACCGGTTAAGTCTGCCTGTCAACCGCGATGGACCGGGCCGGCCGAGTTGACACGGCGGGCGCCTTCTGGCAAAAACAACTTAACCGGTTAAGCGTGGCTTTTGCCTGCACGGAGCCCTCCCCATGCTGAGAGACAAAAAGGCCATCGTCACCCGCTACGACAAGAACCCCATCTTGACGGGCGCCGACTTCCCCAATGACATCGTCACCGTGTTCAACAGCGGTGTGGTCAAGCAGGGGAGCAGTCGCTACATCATGGTGTGTCGCGCCGAAGACTCTGCTCTCGGGCGATACCTGTGGATCGCCGAGAGCACCGACGGCATCCACTTCACGCCGAGGCAGCGGCCGCTGGCCATGCCCCGCAACAACCCCATCTTCGACGAGTACTGCGGCGACACCAAGTCGTACTGGGACCCGCGGGTTACCGAGATCGAGGGTCAGTACTACATCACCCACGCCGCCCACACCAGTCACCAGTGCCAGATCGGTCTCTTCAAGATCGACCGGGATTTCGAGCGCCTCGAGTGGCTGGATTTGATCCTGCCGCCCGACAACCGCAACGGGGTGCTCTTTCCCGAGAAAATCAGGGGAAAATACTTTTTGCTCCATCGTCCCAACGTGCCCGGCAACTTCGACATGTGGGTTGCATCGTCGCCGGATCTCTTGCACTGGGGCAGCCACCGCTGTCTCGTTTCGAAGCAAGAGGTGCGCTGGGCCGATGCCAAGATCGGCCCCGGCGCCGTTCCGATCAGGACGCCCGAGGGCTGGCTGTGCATCATCCACGGCGTGCGGATCCAGTGCACCGATTTCGTCTACAGCCTCGGCGTGGCGCTGCTCGATCTGGATGATCCCACCAAGGTCCTCGGGGTGAGCAAGCGAGCCATCCTCGATCCCAAGGAGCCCTACGAGCTCATGGGACAGGCGCTCTCGGTCGTGTTCACCACGGGCGCGATCGCCGAGCCCGACGGCACCGTGAAGATCTACTACGGAGGGGCCGACACCGTGCAGTGCCTGGCCACCGCCCAGCTCCAGGACCTCATCGACTCTTGTAAGAAGGAGAACGTGTTCTGAAGCGACCGCGGCCGGGCAGCTCGACCGTGCTTCATGGCCGCATTCTCGCCGCGGCTCTGACTGCGTCGGGCTGCGCGACCTCGGTGATCGATCGACCCCCTTCGGAAGCGGGCGGCTCGGACATGGTCGAAGTGCCCGATCCCGTCGGCACGGGCGGGGCAGGGGGCACGACGTCGGGGATGGCAGGCTCGAAGGTGGCCGGAGGTGGCGGTGACGTGATCACGGGCACGGGGGGAGCCGGCGGAAACGCGATGACGGGTTCGGGGGGCGGCGGCGGGCCTTCGAGCCAGCTCAAAGGCGTGCACGTCAGCGGCAACCACATCGTCAATGGATCGAACCAGGCCGTGCAACTGCGCGGCGTGAACCGTTCCGGATCGGAGTACGCGTGCATCAAGGGGATGGGTGTCTTCGACGGCCCCGTCGACGATGCTTCGATCGCGGCGATGGCAAGCTGGAAGATCAACACCGTTCGTGTGCCGCTCAACGAGACCTGCTGGCTCGGTATCAACGGAGTGAGCGCCTCGTTCTCCGGACAGATCTACAGGGCGGGGATCGCCGACTACGTGAGTCGACTGGTCCAGCACCAGCTGATTCCCATTCTCGAGCTGCACTGGAGCGCGCCCACCACCTGGCAAGCCGATCGCCAGCAACCCATGCCCGACCGTGATCACTCGCTCACGTTCTGGAAAGAAGTCGCCACCGCGTTTGCCGGCAACGACACGGTGATCTTCGATCCGTTCAACGAGCCCTTTCCCGACAGCAACAGCGATAGCGAAGCGGCGTGGACGTGCTGGCGTGACGGGGGCACGTGCGCGGGCTTCGATTTTCAGGCCGCGGGCATGCAGGAGCTCGTCACCACCATTCGCGCCGCGGGCGCGCAGAATCTCGTTGTGCTGGGCGGTGTGCACTATGCCAGCGGTTTTACAGGCTGGCTCACCCACAAGCCGACCGATCCCATCAACAACCTGGCCGCGTCGTGGCACGTCTACAACTTCACGCCGTGCAACGACGCCACTTGCTGGAACGGACCCATCGCAACGCTCGCGGCGAGCGTCCCCATCGTGGCCACGGAGATCGGGCAGGACGACTGCGGCGACTCGTTCATCAAGAGCGTCATGGGATTTCTGGATCAAAAGCAGATGAGCTACCTGGCCTGGACGTGGGACGCATGGGGCGACTGCTTCTCGCTCGTGGCCGACTACAAGGGCACGCCCAAGGGTGCCTATGGCCAGACATTCAAGAGTCACCTCGGGGCACT
>JBBSDY010000161.1:0-7712 GCA_038240245.1 Polyangiales bacterium | reverse complement strand
GGTAAGCGCCCACGGCGTCGAAGCTCTCGAACGCGAACCCGACGGGATCCATCATCGAATGACAGACGGCGCACTGGGCGTTCGCGGCATGGATTGCCATTCTCTCGCGCGTGGTCCGCGTCGGATCAGGTGGCGCCGGCTTGACCATGAGCGCGGCGGGAGGGGGAGGGATGGCCTGACAGAGAAACTGGTTCCGGATCAACTTGCCACGATGGGTGGGGGAGCTGTCGAGGTTGCCGGAGTGTGCGGCCAGAACGGCCGCGCTGGTGAGAATGCCGATGCGACGGCTCGGATCGAGCGGCACCCGCACCAAGGGCGATCCACCTGGGGGAGCGGTGACCGTGCTCATTCCATAGAGCTTGGCGAGGGGTGCGTCGACGAAAGTATGGTCGGCGAGGAGCAACGAGCCGAGCGAGCCGTCGCCCGAGAACACGACGTCCTCGAAGATGGCCTCGGTTTCCAGACGCATGGAGTGGGCGAGATCGGCGGAGAAGCTTGGAAAGCGAGCGCTGTCCTTGCTCAGCGATTCGGTCTGGAAAATTCCCAGCCAGTCGTCCGCGAATGCATCGACCGCCGACCGTGCCTCGGTCCGGGCGAGAAGGCGCCGCGCTTGCTGCTCGCGTCCGTCGGCCGTAGCCAGATCGCCCCGCTCGGCAGCCGCGACGAGATCGTCGTCCGGAGGGCCGCTGGTCAAAAGGTAGGACAGCTCGGCGGCAATCTCGTCGGGGGTAAGCGAGGCTTCGTCGCTGGTGGCGTCGGGTGTCCCGAGCTCGGTGCGGTAGACGAGGTTCGGCGACTGGAAGATGACTTCGAGCGCCAGTGCGATGCCCGAGTGCACGTCGCCTCCGTCGCGTCCGAGCTGGTAGACGGCCATCAGGCTGCCGAGCTCGGCCGGGGTGGCTGCCCGCCGGTAGGCCCTTCGTGCGAATCCTTCGAGGAATGTGGCGACGCACATGGTCTCGCCGACTTTCGCGGGATCGCAGGGCAGCAGCGCGGCGACGTTGGCCGTTGCCCGGGACGCCAGATCGGGCGCGGCGGCGGCCAGTTGGTTCGCCAGGAGATCGGTCACCCGCAGGGTCGCGGCCCCGTTGTGAAAGGTCCCCTCGGCCGCGTCGGCAGGAAAATCCACCGGCGTGAACGTGACCGAAGGGCCGAGCAGCGCGCGCAGGGTGCGGTTGTACTCGCCCGGCGTCACGCGCCGCAGTCGCGTCGCGATGGTGAGCGCGCCGTTCGCGTTGCCGCAGGTCTGCGGTGCATCCCCTGTCGATGCGGTCGCCCCGGCCGTCGAGCGCTGGCCCGATCCCGCGCCGGTTGCCCCGTCGTCCCCGAACCCGTTGCCGATGGTGGCGGTGCACGCGGCCGCAAGAATGCTCAACGAAAGGGTGAACCAACGCCTCGGCTCGAGCACGGGGACCTCCGAAAATGACGGCGATTGCCTCTCACAAAGGCAAGAAGGTCCGCGCACCTTCATCGGGCGAACGAAAAAACGTGGCACGAAACATGGTAAAGATTTGGCGTGCCGCCATTGTCGTTTCCGCACGCGATCGAGATAGTCGGCGATTGCCCGCTCGAAGCGGCTTTCTCGACCGAGCTCGAGAGGGTGCTTCCCCCGCTGTCCGAGCGCGGAGCGGACGCGCAACCGGGGGCACGCATCCGGGCCGTGGATCGAGGCGCATCGTACGTGGTGACGGTCGGCGATCGCTCGCGAACGTACGCCGATCCCAAGCGCGACTGCGACGAGCGAGCGCGTGTGGGCGCGGTATTTGCCGCGCTCACGTTGTATCCTCCCCGCCCACTCCCGGATCCCGAGCACGCGGAGCCAGCGCCCGCGCCGGTGGTCGCGGAGCCAGTCGCCCCGCCGCCCGCGCCTGGCTCGCGTGCGGTGCGGGTCGAGATCTCGCTCGGTCCGCGGGTGGATCGGGCGCTCGACACGAAGACTCCTTCGTCGCTGGGAGCCGAGGTTCGTACGGCGATCATGGCGCACTCTTTCGGTGCGACGCTCGGCTTCACGTTCCACGGTGCGACCACGGTTCCTCTGTCGGGAGCGAGCGTCGAAGAGCAACGGCTTACCCTTGATCTGTCGCTTCGCTATTCGCCCGCGACCCACCCGCTCTGGATTGCCGTCGACGTCGGGCCCGCGCCGACCATGCGCCGTTTTTTTGGCGTCGATCTCCCCGTCGTGTTGCGACAGACGCGCTTCGACGTGGCCGCTCGTCTCGCGACGCTCGTCGGCCTCGACTTACCGACGTCGCTTCGTGCGCTGCCCCTGTGCGCGTTTCTGGGTGGCTCCGTCGAGTACGAGCCCACCCCCTATACGGTGACCGTGGTGCCCGATGGGGCTGTGGGGCGTGCTCCCCGGGCGTGGATAGGTGGTATCATCGGCGTCTCCGGTGCATTCGAGTGAAGGTTTCCAACCGCTCCTCCCTTGACCAAGAGATGCACGCTGACACCGGCGCCCCGATCCTCCCTTTGTCGGTCGCGGCAAAGGACCCACGGGTGGCCGACAAACCAGCGTATCCACAGGGCTTCGCCGAGATCTACGACAAGTGGTTCGACCAGGTGACGCGGTGGGTTTCGGCCCTCGGCGGGCCCTCGGGCGATGTCGAGGATCTCACCCAGGACACCTTTCTCATCATTGGCCGTCGGCTCCCCGATTTTGACGGCCGCAACCTGCCCGGGTGGCTCTACCGGGTCGCCAAGTCGGTCGTTCGCGACCATCGCCGCCGCGCCTGGTTCAAGCACCTCCTCTTCGGGGTCAGTGCCGCCGACGACGTCGCATCGACGCAGACGCCGGCCACGCTGTTCGAGGGGCAAGAACGTCAACGCATTCTCTTTCAGCTTCTCTCCAAGATGAACGAATCCAAGCGTGAGACGTTCATTCTCTTCGAGATCGTCGGCAACAGCGGCGAAGAAATCGCCAAGCTGCTCGACATCCCCATCAACACAGTCTGGACGCGCTTGCACCACGCCCGAAAAGAGTTCTATGCGCACGTCACCGAGCTCCAAACGAAGGAAGGCGATCGATGACGCCCCCAAGGATCAAGGATCAGGGCGCGTCGGAAAGCGCGGTCGAGCGGCGGGCCGCGGAGCTCGTGCAGTCGTTCCAGATCGCCGACCCTTCGTCGCTGTCGAAGCAGCGCGTTCTTTTTGCGATGCGATCGGCGCGGCCGCGGCGCGGGCCACGGACGCTCTCCCTGGCCCTCGCGGCCCTCGCCTTGTTGCTCGCCACGGGCGCCGTCGCGGGGTTCGCGTACCGGCGCCATCTGGTGCACGCTCGAGAGGTCGAGTCCGCCCCTGCGCAGGTGGCGGATCCATCGATCCGAGACATCGACAAGACCACAGGAGCGAAGCCCGCGGTCCCCGCTGATCTCCCGCCGGAGCCCACGCCGTCGCCCGCGGATCCTGGCCACGTGAAGTCAACACCGAGCAGCTCGTCGGCGAGCAGCATGACGGCGAGCAGCTCGTCCGCGCAGAAGCTCGCGTCGAGCGAAGAGTCGATCTTCGTGGTGAACGCAATGACCGCGTTGCGCCGAGAGCACGATCCGGCCAAGGCGATGGCCCTGCTCGATCGGTACCTCGTGGCGTACCCGCGGGGAGCGCTCCGTGAAGAGGCGCTGGCCCTGGCCATCGAGGCGACGTCCGCCACGCACGACGCACGAGCCACCCAGTTTGCTCGCCAATACCTGCAGAGATATCCGACGGGGCGATTCGCCGACAGCGCGCGGCGCATCACCGACCGCTCGACGCCGTGAGGGCACCACGCCTGGGATGGTCAGCGCTCGTTGTCGCGATCGCCACGGCGTGCGATCCGAACGTGCCGATCGGGAGCCGGCTCGTTCCCGATGCCGCGCCGAGCCGTCCTTTGTGCCCGGCGTGGGAGGGAGGGACCGCGGTAAGCATTGAAGCGAGCGCTTCCGAGGTTGTGTGGTCGGCGGACTACGAGACGAACGATACCAGCCAGTGGTTCGAGGCGGTGCCCGGCACCGACGGCTATGCAGCGGCGGGCGCGCGGGCCGCGATCACGGTCGTCACCGAGCCGGTTCATCGCGCCACGCACGCGGCCAAGGTCGAGCTCACCGACGTGGGAAGCGGAGGGCTGACGTTTGCACTCCAGGGGCGCAGGGGCGAGCTCCCCCAGGAGGCCTACTACAGCGCGTGGTTTTACGTTCCGATCGCCTACCGTATCGACGGTTTCGCGGTGATCGCGAAGCTGGAAACCCGCGCCGATCGGCCCGACGGAGGAACGAGCCTTATCTACTTGTGGGACGTCATCCTCGGCTCGGCGGACGGAATGATGACGCTTTACGTTCACGACCACTTGCGACAGATGGACCTCTTGCCCGGGTGCGTGAACGTGGTGCCGGTCGGGCGGTGGTTTCGCCTCGACGTCCTGTGGCGCCGAAGCTCCGATCCCGACGGACGTTTCGCGCTGTGGATGGATGGGCAACCGATTGTCGACGCGAGCGGCCTCAGTACCGGCCCCGCCGCCGGCTGGGTGGAATGGGATATCGGGGCCGTCGCTGACGGCATCGCGCCCACCGATCTGGTGCTCTACCTCGACGACGCCGCGATCTCCGTCGGCAATCCCGCTCCCTAATCCCAGAGCTCGGCTCAGCTGATTGAACAGTCGTCGCAGATAGCAGTGAAGGTTTGTGAACGCAGCTTCCTTGTTCACACCAGCGGGATCCGTGTCCGACGGTCCCCCCTAGGATTGCCATGAAAACATCTCGTTGGAACGGTCGTCTCGGTGCGGCGGGGATCGTGCTCGGTCTTTCGAGCCAAGCCACTCCGGCCGCCGCGCAGGCCACGGTGACCGTCGATCTGTCGAAGCGTGCCGACTATCCGCTTCTCAAGACGAAGTTCAACCTCTACACCACGGCGATCCCCAAGACTTCGCAGTTTTTGCGCGACGCGGCGCACCTGAAGGAGCTCAACGTCGAGTCGATGCGCTTCGAGCATAACTGGCAGTTCAACGCGACGTTTGCGAGCTCGGTGGGTGGAACCGCAGACAGTCCCACCTTCAACTGGGCCGACAAGGACGCATGGCAGGCGGCCGCGCTGGCCGGTGGCGTGCTCGCCCACTGGGCCTACGACTATTGCCCGGCCACCCTGTGTCCCCCGACCGAGACCGATCCCTACGACGGCAAGCCCAAGGATGGTCGCTCGGTGCCGCCCGCCGCGGGGTGGACCAAGGTCGTCACCGGGACGGCGACGCACGCGGCCGAGCTAGGCAATGCGATGCGAAGCCCGACCATCTACAACGAGATCTGGAACGAGCCGGACTTCTGCTTCGTGCTGCCGGGCGAGCCGAACAAGCACGGCTGTTTCTTGACGACCGACAACGTCGATCTGGCAACCGGCAATTGGTTCTTCCGCGGCGCACAGCAAGATCTCTTTGCGGTGTACGAGACCTCGGCGAAGGCGATCCGCGCCGTCGATCAGGATGCCAAGGTGGGCGGCCCCGCCACCGCGCAGTGTTGTCGCGATGGCGACTGGCTCACGCCGTTCGCGAGCAGCGCCAAGAGCCGCGGCTTGCCGCTCGATTTTCTGTCTTTCCATGGATACAAGCTCGATAACAACCACATCCCCGACGCGCGCAAGGCCCTCGGCATGGATCCTTACTTCGCCCAGACCGAGATGGTGATGAGCGAGTTCAACAGTTTTGCGTCGTGGCCCCAGGACGGCGACCAGCAGAAGTTCTCTGGCGCCGCGACGATGCTGAGCCAGTTTCTCACCTTCCTAGAGATCCCCGAGCTCACGTCGCTCAACTGGGCCCAGCTCGGCGACGCGTGCGACGAGGCCGACACCAAGTGCGGATCGGCCATCGGTCTCATCGCGCGCACCGGCGAGCGCAAGGCGGCGTTTCACGCGCTCGCGGCGTACGGGTGGATGCCGGTCGATCGCAACGTCACCACCGTGGCGAACGGCGTGCAGGCCTTCGCGTCATCGGATCCCCACCGCATCGGGGTCATCGTGCTCAATACGACCAGCGGAGCGCAAACGACGACGGTCAAGCTGCAAAATCCATCGTTTGCGAAAGGAAAGGTGAGCGTCTTTCCGATCGATGCTCAACACAATAGCTGGTACGAGACGCACGCCGACGCGTTCACCCCCGTCACCGCCGCGAGTGACGTGGCGCTCGCCAATTATTTGTGGAGTGGGACGCTGCCGGCGGGGGCGATGGTCTTTCTCAAGATCGAGGACGGCAGCGGCGATACGCTCAACGCTCCCGTCGATGCGGCCCGCGTGATTCGCGTCAACCGCTACTACCCGCAACGCGGCGCGACCAGATCGTACGCCGATTTCGATCGCAAGACCTGGATCGCGCGTCTCGGGATGGCCGGGGAGAGCGCGGCTGATCAAGAGGTCGGCGTCACCGCCGACACATTTCCCCCGAAGCTGCGCTTCGTCGTGTCCGCGTCGGGCTCCTTGCGCAAGGCCGATGTACAGAGCCTGCTCGGGGTGCGTATCGATTACCAGGTGGGCGGCGCTTACACGTACGCGCGTCTCTTCCACGGTCTGATCGGCGGTGTCGACGTGTACGACGCGGGTCGCACCGCGGCCATGCCGTTTGGCAGCAAGAAGAAGCACGACGACGTTGTCGCCGTGCCCGACTTCTCCGACTTCTCGGTTGATCTCGGAGAAAAGGCGCCCGCGGGATGGACGGGTCGCGCGCAGATCACTTACATCCTGCAAAACGCGGGTACCGATGCGTACGCCATGATCCGCACGCTGCCCGTTGGGGCGCCGATCATCGCCGGCGACGCGGGTGTCGAGGGGACCAACCCCATCGGTGTTGACTCCGGCGCGGGCGGTGCCAGCGCTGGTTCGGGCGTGGGATCCGGTGGGACCGCGGGGGCCAGCAGCACGTCCGGACATACGGCGGGCTCCGGAAACGACATCTCGCCCCACGGAACGCCCGGGGCGGGGTCGGACGAAGGTTGCTCGTGCTCGACCATCGCGCGGCGCCCGTCGCGGGTTGGGGCGACGCTCGGCTTCGTCGCGGCCTGCGCCGCGATGGCATGGAGGCGGCGTCGTCATGTCATCGGCTAGCCGAATCGCGGCCAGCTGGGGCGTCCTCGGCGCTCTTCTGGGCGCCTGCGAACGGCCGGCGGCGGCGCAGACGAGCGCCGTTTCGGCCGACTTCGGCGTGCACGTCGACTACCCACTCCTCAAGACGAAGTTCAATCTCTACAACACGGCGCTGCCCTCGCGCGATGCCTTCGTGCGTGACGCTCCCCTTTTGCGTGCGCTCGACATCGAGTCGATGCGGGTCGAGCAGACGTGGGGATTCAACCAGGCGCTATCTCATACGGTCGGAGGATCGCGCGATCACCTCACCTACGACTGGGCCCTTTCGGACGAGTACCAGCAGCTTGCCGCGGACAACGGCGTTCTCTTGCACTGGAGCTACGACTATTGTCCGTATCCTCTGTGCAGCGACTCGCGCGACGTTCCGCCGTCGCCGCAGTGGGAATCGGTGGTGACCACTGCGGCACAGCATTTTCGCGAGGGCAAGACTCCGGTCGTCTACGAAGGCGTCTGGAACGAGCCCGATTTTCAGCAAGTGCACCCGGAATGGTCGAGCTTTGGCCAGCACTGGTTCTTCAACGGTGATCTCAACGCGTACCTCGATCTGTACAACCGAACGGCGACGGCCCTGCGCGCCACCAACCCCGATGCCAAGATCGGCGGCCCGACGACCGCGTTCT